>CAJOGK010000012.1 GCA_905234145.1 uncultured Prevotella sp.
CGCGCAATTTCTAGATTTAAATCTCGCAATTTTTACATTTAATCACCGCCCTTGCAGCTTTTGTCATTTGACGTTGCAAAGGTACAAAATTTTGGTGCGTAAAATCCAATTATGTCCAATTCCGTCAAGTTGTGTCGAGTTATTTCCCAGATCTTCAACCTATGTCAGCCTGGAAGAAATTCAAAGGTTGACTGGAAGATACCCCTCGCTTGCGCCCGTTACTTCAAATCTCTCGCCGCACGTACACGCCTGCAGAGGTACAGTTAATCTACTCTGAACTTGGAGAACCATAGCGCATCCATCATCCATCAATCCATCATTTGCTAAAATCAAAATGCAAAAGTACATCATTTAAATAATATTATTAATAATATAATTATAATTATATTATTAATAATATTATTATATACTCCAATTGATGAATTATCAATACCATGAATACCATGAATACCATGAAATGATGGATTGATGGATTGATAGATTGATGGACATTGTGTACTTCCCTAGAAAAAGTTGAATGATATTTTTGCTAAATTGTTAATCTTCGTGAGTTTTTTTACTTTTTTCTTGGAGTGTATCTGTATTTTTACTATCTTTGCCGTCAGAAAGGATATTTTGTTGTATAGAAGCATTCATGCTGGTTGATGGGGTAGTGCCGTCTTGTTCCCCTGAGAGCGATGCTTCAACAGTCTCGGCAGATTGTTTTTCCGTAGCATGGCGGTTATATACAACTTTATTTTTCGCACCGTAGGAAGTCCTAAAGATTCCTGCGGTGTTTATGTTCCAATAAGTTTCATCTCCCGATAATTCAACAATGAGCGTATTGTTGTTCTTGTCCGTCAATTGAAGAAGGTATGTTTGATTGCCGTTTCTTTCGATTCCTTCACGGATCACCTCATAATTCTTAGCCACTTCTTCTACAAAATCAACCACAGTTGAAAAACCTGCATTTCTGATTTGGTCACCATGTCTTGCCTCTATATGAACTAGTCCATACCCTTCTTTGGTTACAGGGTTTGTTATGATGCCTTCACTTAATTTGATGGGCACATCTGCTAAACCACTTTCGGATTCCATTCTTCCAAATGTAGTTGTTCCATCCTTTGATAATACAAACTTCTTTCCATGCTCATCCTTTTCTTGAGAAAGCTGAGGCGTATAATCTACGGTACTTATTTGCTTCATAGATATCACATTTAATGTTAATTTTTTATTTATGTGCTGCAAAGGTACAGCATTTTTTCGAATCTGCCAAATTTCAATGTATTTTTTCTAAAACATCCCAAGGGAAATCGCAGAAAGATTACGTTCTTGAATGGATAGCAAATGAAAGAGGATGTGCGTTTGCACACCCTCTTTATCTTTATTAGAAATTCCGCTTAATTTATTAGAAGTTCCACTTAACGGCCAATGTCGGGTTGATAAAGAACGACTTGTCATTATATGTGTTGTAAATAAAATTATTACTAATTTCTACCTCAGAACCGATACTGAAATGGCTGGTTGCATTGAACCAGAACTGTGGTTCGGTAAGGATGACGAGCATGCCGTGGCCCTCATGACCTGGGCGCCAGTTTTCACCGCGCCAGAAATCGATGAAGCCCGAGAAGGTACATTTCTTGTTGGCGAAGTTCAAGCCCCACACGCCCGTGAGTTGGAAGCTGCTGTAGGCAGAGGTGTAGTCGTAGCTCTTGAAGAACTGCTTGTACATGAGCTGCACAGACCAGGTTTTCGAGAAGTCGGCATTATGGCCGTTGTAGGCACCACCGAGGAGGGCGGCATGCTGGAAACTGCGGATCTCATCGCGACCCAGACCTCCATTATACTCCGCATGGATGGCGAAGGGTGACTCTTTACCGAGTTTGAACTCGCGCGAAATCTCGGTGTAAGCACTGCGGAAGAACTTACGGCTGAGGTCGAGATCGACGAAATAATACCAAGAACCCCATTTGTCTGCTTTAAACTGCTCGAGTGTGATGGTCACTTTCTGACGACCATCTTCTTCATCGGGGTAGATGTTGCGTCCAAAGTCGTAATGTAACTGAATATTCTGCGCGTTGGCTGTGAAAGCTGCTGTAGCCATCAGCGCAATCATAAATAATTTTTTCATACTGGTTTTTTATTTAATAATGTTACGATTAATCGGGCTGTTTGTTCTGGGGCTTTCTGGTCGCCCAGACGACGGCGCACCTCGGCATAGCCGTCGAGCATTTTCTCTCGGGCTGGGCCAGCGAGTATTTTGGAGAGCTCTGAGCGGATGTTTGCCACGGAGAAGGTGTCGGCTACCAATTCGGTAACTACCTCACGATCGGCAATCAGGTTTACCAGCGACACATACTTGACACTGAGCACCAAACGGCGCAACTTGCCGATGAGCCAGGGCAGGGGCGTCTCATAGCATACCACCTGAGGCACATTGAAGAGAGCGGTCTCGAGGGTGGCCGTACCACTGGTGACGAGGGCGGCATGGGCTTTTGAAAGCAGTGCGTAGGTTTGGTTGAACACAATCTTAACATGACTTTCTTGTAAGAATTGTTGGTAGTAAGACGGTTCGATGCCTGGTGCTCCTGCGAGGATCATCTGATAATCAGCCTCGTAGGGTTTTACGGCTTCCAGCATCGCAGGAAGGTTGTCCTTGATCTCCTGCTTTCGAGAGCCTGCGAGCAGGGCAATGATAGGACGTTGTGTTTCCTCTATCCTCTTTCCACTTTCCTCTTTCCACTCCCTAACTTCGTCTGCCGTGGGATTACCTACATAATGAATGGGGTAATGATGTTTGTCTTCGAAGAATGGTACTTCGAAAGGCAGAATCGAGAAGAGTTCGTCGACATCGCGTTTAATGTTCTTGATACGGTATTCCTTCCATGCCCAGATTTTGGGGGAGATGTAGTAATAGACAGGTATATTTGTCTTGGATTTTACGAATTTTGCAATGTTGAGGTTGAAGCCTGGATAATCAATGAGTATCACGCAGTCGGGTTGCCATTCCAGAATATCCTGCTTGCATAGCTTCATGTTTTTGAGGATTGTTGGCAAATGAAGCAATACAGGGATAAAGCCCATATAGGCGAGTTCGCGATAATGTTTGACACGTGTACCGCCAACGCTCGCCATCAAGTCGCCTCCAAAGAAACGGAACTCTGCCTGAGTGTCAGTTTCTTTCAGCGATTGCATCAAGTGGGATGCATGAAGATCGCCAGAAGCTTCGCCTGCTATGAGGTAATATTTCATTTACGGATTTACGATTTACGGATTTACGATTTGAGGTTCCACGACTTGAATAAGTCGAGGGCGCTGTAGGCTGTGACATCGATTTGTGTGGGGGTGATGGCCACATAGCCGTGGTCAAGTGCCCAGTGGTCGGTGTCCTCTGCCTCTGGTTCGTCATCTTGATAGATACCCACCATCCACCAGTAGTCATAGCCACGTGGATGATGGCATTTTTTTACTTCGCTGCCCCATGTGCCATGCGCCATGCGGCATACCTTCACACCCTTGTACGCCTCTACCAATGGGAAATTTACATTCAGGCAAACACCCAGGGGCAGTCCGTCTTTTAATACTCGGGCTGTGATGGTCTGGATGAGTGGTCGCAAGGGTTCGAAGTCGGCATCTGGTCGGAAATCGCAGAGGGAGAACGCTACAGACGGGATATACTTCATGCACCCTTCGAGGGTAACGCCCATGGTTCCGCTATAGTGGGTGTTGACTGAAGCATTGTCACCGTGGTTAATGCCGCCAATGACCATGTCAGGTTTGCGGGGGCAGAGTTCTGCCAAAGCGAGTTTAACACAATCGACGGGTGTGCCATTGCACGACCATATCTCAACACCCTCCCTTTTTTCGCGACATTCGAGGCGTAAAGGGGTGGTGGAGGAAAAAGCGCAGGAAAAACCACTGCGGGCATCGTCGGGGGCACAGACAATGATGTCACCAAAGCCGGAGAGCATGTCTATCAGGCTGTTGATACCTTTTGCCTGGTAGCCATCATCGTTAGAAATCAGCAATAAAGGCCGTTTAATTTCCATAAAATTATACTATTTTCGCTGCAAAAGTACGAAAAAAGGTTTAAATAAACGGATTTCTCGTTAGAAATGTGTAACTTTGCACTCAAATTTCTTTTTTAAATAGGTTAAATAAAAGCAAATGGGAAAGATTATAGCATTAGCAAACCAGAAGGGTGGCGTAGGTAAGACTACGACTACCATTAATCTGGCTGCATCGCTGGCCACATTGGAAAAGAGCGTATTGGTAGTTGATGCCGATCCTCAGGCAAATGCCTCCAGTGGACTTGGCGTAAACATTAAAGAAGTGGAATGCTCTTTATACGAATGCATTATCAATAAGGCTGATATTCATGATGCCATCTATACGTCGGATATTGACGGACTGGATATTGTGCCTAGTCATATTGACCTTGTTGGTGCAGAGATTGAGATGTTGAACCTGAGTGATCGTGAACGTGTGATCAAGCGTATGCTCGATCCGATTCGTGATGAGTATGACTATATCCTCATCGACTGTTCGCCTTCGCTGGGATTGATTACGGTAAATTCGCTGACGGCAGCCGATTCTGTGATTATCCCCGTGCAGTGTGAGTATTTCGCGCTTGAGGGTATCAGCAAGTTGCTCAATACCATCAGGATTATTAAGAGTAAGTTGAATCCGCATTTGGAAATAGAAGGATTCCTGTTGACGATGTATGACAGTCGTCTGCGTCTGGCTAACCAGATTTATGATGAAGTGAAGCGCCACTTCCAGGAACTTGTATTTAAAACCGTTATCCAGCGTAATGTCAAGCTGTCAGAGGCGCCTAGTCATGGCCTGCCCGTCATTCTCTATGATGCAGAGTCTACAGGCGCAAAGAACCATCTGGCACTTGCGAAGGAGATCATTTCCAAGAATAAGTAATTATGGCTGTAAGAAAAAAATATGATAGAAGTGTTCTGGGCCGTGGCCTGGACAATATCGGTTCAGGAAGAGGTCTTGGACTGGATGCGCTGATTGATACCAGCGATATTGAGACGAAAGGAACCTCGAACCTGAATGAAATTCCTCTTAGTCAGATAGAACCTAATCCCAACCAGCCGCGTCACGACTTTGATGAGAGCTCTATGCGTGAGTTGGCCAACAGTATTCGTGAGATTGGTATTGTTACGCCGATTACGGTGCGCCAGACTGATGACGGTAAATATCAGATTATTGCCGGAGAGCGTCGTTGGCGTGCTGCCCAGATGGCAGGTCTGAATGCTATTCCTGCGTATGTGAAGGTGGCTGGTGATGAATATGTGATGGAGATGGCGCTGGTGGAGAATATCCAGCGTGAGGATTTGAACGCGATAGAAATCGCTCTGGCATACCAGCGCTTGGCAGAAGATACTGGTCTTACTCAGGAGAAGATATCGGAACGTATGGGTAAGAGCCGTGCTTCGATAACGAACTATATCCGTTTGTTGAAGTTGCCCGCACAGATTCAGATGGCGCTCAAAAACAAGGATATTGATATGGGTCATGCCCGTGCATTGCTTTCGCTCGACAGTCCTTCTGCACAGATCAAGCTTTTCAAGGATACCCAGCGTAATGCCTACTCTGTACGCAAGGTTGAGGAACTTGTGCAGGCCATCAAGCGTGGCGATTCCTTGCAGGAAGCCAAAAAGAAAGTGCGTCCACAGCAATTGCCCTTGGAGTTTAGTATTCTCAGAGACCGTCTCTCAGAGTTGTTTAAGGTGAAAGTTCAGATGGCTTATTCCAATGATGGCAAAGGTCGTATCACCATCCCTTTCCAAAACGAGGAAGAATTGGAAACCCTTTTGAATATCATCGATAAGATGAAGAATGTATAGGATAAGATTGATTTTATGCATCCTCCTGATGATGGGCATCGGACGCGCCAGTGCTCAGGAAATGCGGGAAAAGGATGCAATAGATAGTATGCTCATCGCCATTCGCGACACGTTGGCTGGCGATACTCTGATGAAAGTGCAACCTACGAAGATGGAGACTGCACAGGATTTCTCTCAGTGGCGCCCAGACCCCAAGCGGGCTCTGTGGCTGGCACTGGTGATTCCAGGTGGTGGACAGATTTATAACCGCAAATACTGGAAATTACCGTTGGTGTATGGTGGTTTCATCGGTTGTCTGTATGCCATGAACTGGAACAACACCATGTATAAGGACTATTCGCAGGCTTTTCTAGATATCTCGGATAACGACCCGACCACGCAGAGCTATAACCAGTTTCTGCATCTGGGGGCGAAGATCACCTCAGACAGCGATATACAGCGCTATAAGGATCTGTTTAAGAAACGTAAGGACCGTTACAGAAGATGGCGCGATTTGAGCTTCTTTGTCTTAGTGGGCGTTTATGCACTATCCGTGATAGATGCTTATGTGGATGCAGAACTGTCGGTCTTTGATATCTCAAAGGATTTAAGTTTGAAGGTGGAACCGACCATCATGAATAATCATCGGTCGAATAATCCCCTTGATTCTTCATCCGTGGGCTTGCAATGTAGCCTGAACTTTTAAGAATTAGAAACTAACAATAATTAAAAAATGACTATCATAGCAGAGAAAAAGGACAAATTAATGAATGGTGTGGCGAAATGGTTCTTACCACTTTGCCTTTTCGTCTTTTCACCCATGACGGCACAAGCGCAGGTGCCTCAAACAAATACGAATACGACCGTCGAGGACGATGAAGATGATGATGAGGACGAAGATGAGGATGATGACGATGTAACGAAGCCTCTGACTCAGGACGAGATTTCTGTTACCGACAAGGCTGGAAATGAAGAATTGATAGAATTTCCAGAGGCGATGACATACGATCTCGACAGTTTGTTGAGTCTTTATATGTCGAAAACATATCTTGGTCTTCCAGGCGATTGTGAGATGAGCAGTGAGAACCCCACCTTCACAAAGGAGGAGTATATTGAGCGTCTGCGTCGTCTGCCAACAGTGATGGAGATGGCGTATAATGATATCGTGCAGCGTTTTATTGACCGATATAGTGGTCGTTTGCGCTACTCTGTAAGTTATATGTTGGGCGCAGCGAATTTCTATCTTCCAATCTTCGAGGAAGCACTCGAGGCTTATCAGTTGCCTTTGGAACTGAAATATCTGCCTATTATTGAGTCAGCCCTGAATCCCAAGGCTGTCTCACGTGTGGGGGCTACTGGTCTTTGGCAGTTTATGCTTGCCACAGGCAGACAGTATGGTCTGGAGATAAACTCGCTCGTGGATGAACGTCGCGACCCCTTGAAGTCATCATACGCAGCAGCACGCTATATGCGGGATCTCTATAAGATATTCGGTGACTGGAATTTGGTTATTGCAGCCTATAACTGTGGCCCGGAGAATATCAACAAGGCCATTCGTCGTTATCGTAAGGCTTTGGGACGTACGGAAAATGATGCAGTCACTGCCGAAGATAAGGACTATTGGAAGATTTATCCCTATTTGCCAGCTGAAACCCGTGGCTACGTGCCTGCCTTTATAGCGGCTAATTATATAATGAACTATTATTGTGAGCATAAGATCTGTCCGATGACTACTCGTCTGCCATCACAGACCGATACGGTGATGGTACATCAGGATGTGCATCTGGATCAGATTGCGGGTGTGGTAGGTACCGATCCAGATATGTTGCGCTCACTGAATCCAGCGTATCGTCGCGATGTGGTGCCTGGTAAGGCAAAGACCTATCCTATCCGTCTGCCTTTGGCTGATGCAGGCAAGTTCATCGATATGGAAGACTCGGTTTATAATTTCCGTGCCAGTGAACTGTTGACGAAACGTTCTGTAGTGGATGTGGCAGATGATCTGCCTACTTTCTCACGTGGTAAGCGAGGCGGATATGGCAGAAAGAGCGCTCGTTCCCGTCGTAATCGTAGCGCCCGTCGAGGTGGTCGAAGCAGGGTGAGCAGTAGTAGCAGTGGTGGAACTTCGGTAACCATTCGTAAGGGACAGACACTCTCTGAGATTGCCAAGCAAAATGGTACTACGGTCGCAAAACTTCGTAGACTAAATGGTATCAAGGGCAATAATATCCGAGCCGGAAAGAAGCTTAGAGTAAAGTAAGCTTAATGTTTAACGCTTAATGTTTAATGTTTAAAAGTCTATGGCAGAAGAGGAGCTAATACAGCAAGAAGAGGCTGATGATAAGTTAATAAATGAAGCGTTTCAGACACTGTTAGACAGTTATTTGTCTTCGCGTCATCGTAAGAAAGTAGACCTGATTACGAAGGCTTTTAACTTTGCGCGTCAGGCTCATAAGGGTGTGCGTCGATTATCGGGAGAACCATATATTATGCACCCCATTGCCGTGGCACAGATCGCCTGTGCAGAAATCGGACTGGGTTCTACCAGTATTTGCTCCGCTTTGCTCCATGACGTTGTAGAAGATACCGACTATACGGTAGAGGATATTGAGAATATCTTTGGTGCGAAGATAGCGCAGATTGTCGATGGCTTGACGAAGATCAGCGGTGGTATCTTTGGTGAGCAAGCTTCGGCACAGGCAGAGAACTTCAAGAAACTGCTGTTGACGATGAGTGATGATATCCGTGTGATTCTCATCAAGATCTGTGACCGTCTGCACAATATGCGCACCCTCGACTCTCAGCCTGCCAATAAACAGTATAAGATTGCTGGTGAAACACTCTATATCTATGCGCCATTGGCCAATCGCTTAGGTTTGAACAAGATTAAATCGGAGCTGGAGAACCTGAGTTTTAAGTTTGAGCATCCAGATGAGTATGCTGCTATTCAGTCGAAACTCAGATCTACCCAGGTGTCACGTGATGAGTTGTTTGAGCAGTTTACAAATCCCATTGAGGCCTCTCTTCAGAAGATGGGTATCAAATATGAGATTAAGGAACGTGTGAAGACACCTTATTCTATCTGGAACAAGATGCAGAATAAGCACGTGTCGTTTGAGGAGATTTATGATATTCTGGCTGTACGAATCATCTTCACTCCCAATAACCGCGAAGACGAGGTTAACGAGTGCTTTAAGATTTACGTTGCCATCTCTAAGATTTACAAGTCGCATCCTGATCGTTTGCGCGACTGGCTGTCGCATCCAAAGGCCAATGGCTATCAGGCCCTTCATGTAACGCTGATGTCGAAACAGGGTAGATGGATAGAGGTTCAGATTCGTTCCGATCGTATGAATGAGGTGGCAGAGCAAGGTTTTGCTGCTCATTGGAAATACAAAGATGGTATAGAAGAAGAGTACACAGAAGATGAGACTGAGCTCAATGAGTGGTTACGTACGATCAAAGAGATTCTTGATGATCCTCAGCCAGATGCGATGGATTTCCTTGATACCATCAAACTGAACCTTTTTGCTTCGGAGATTTTTGTGTTTACACCCAAAGGAGAGATTCGTACGATGCCTGCAGGTTGTACTGCCCTCGACTTCGCGTTTTCTATCCATACTTTCTTGGGTAGTCATTGTATTGGTGCAAAGGTGAATCATAAACTTGTACCACTGAGTCATAAGTTACAGAGTGGTGACCAGGTGGAGATTTTGACATCAAAATCGCAACATGCCAATCCTTCATGGATAAACTTCGTATCAACGGCCAAGGCAAAGGCCAAGATTCAGGCCATCTTGCGTCGTGACAACAGAGAGATCCAGCACAGTGGCGAGGAGTTCTTAAATGCTTTCTTGCAAAAGAACGGTTTTGAGCCCAGCATGGCATTGGCTGATAAATTGGCAGAATTTCATGACTACAGTAAACGCAATGAATTCTTCCAGGCTTTAGGTGAGAAAATCGTGCTCTTGGGTGAGAAGGATGTCGACGAACTCAATGGCAAGAATCAGGAGGAAGAGCAGAACTCAGGTTGGCGTAAGTTCGTACCGTTTGTAGGTAAGAAGAAAAAAGAAGAGCATCCTAAGCAAGAACTGTTTGTGGTGCCTGAGAAGTTCAACCGCAAGAAGCCTATCTTTATCAGCGAAGAGAATATCAATCAATATAAGTTCGTGGGTTGTTGTCACCCTATTCCTGGTGATGATGCATTGGGCTATATCAATAATAAGAATCAAGTAGAAATTCATAAGCGTGCCTGTCCTGTAGCTGCTAAGTTGAAGTCGGGCTTTGGTAATCGTATCCTCGATATTAAGTGGGACATGCATAAGATTCTTTACTTCAATGCGACCATTCGTATAAGTGGTATCGACCGTCTGGGTATGCTTAATGAGATTACGCAAGTGATTTCCTCACAGATGAATGTCAATATTCATAAATTGACGATTACTTCTGAGGAGGGTATTTTTGATGGTAGCATTGAACTTCGTGTTCATGACCGTGACAATGTGCGTGCCATCATGCATAACCTCAAGGCTATTCCCGACCTCAAGGAGATATCAGAGATTATGTAATAAACAATAAAAACAAACGATATGAAAACTATCAAGACATTATTATTTCTTCTGCTGTTTATGCCACTTCTAGCTCAGGCCGCAGGAAAGTACGACAATCCCGATACCATTTTCGTGGCTCGGGACGGAACTGGCGAATTCCGTACTGTCGATGAGGCTATTGAGGTATGTCGTGCTTTTATGGATTACCATAAGGTTATCTTTGTCAAGGCTGGAACCTACAAGGAAAAACTGATTATCCCGCAGTGGTTGCAGAATATCGAGATTTGTGGTGAGGGTGCTGATAAGACCATTATCACTTATGATGACCATGCCAATATCAAGGTAATGTTGGGTACAGCAGAACCACGTCTGCAACCCATGAGCACTTTCCGTACCTATACCCTGAAGATAGAAGGTAACGATATCACCCTGAAGAATCTTACGATTGAGAATAATTCCGCTCGTCTGGGTCAGGCTGTAGCTCTCCATACAGAGGGAGATCGTCTGACGTTTATCAATTGTAGATTTGTGGGACATCAAGATACGGTATATACTGGTATGCCCTATACGCGCTTGTTTTTCAAGGATTGTTATATTTGTGGTACGACCGATTTTATCTTCGGTGCTTCTGTTGCCTGGTTTGAAAACTGTACCATCGAGAGTCTTGTCAACTCGTATGTTACAGCAGCTTCAACGCCACAAGATCAAGCCTTTGGTTATGTCTTTAACAACTGTCGTCTGATTGCAGCAGAGGGTGTTGACAAGGTTTACCTTGGTCGTCCCTGGCGCGACTATGGTTATACGCTTTTTATGAACTGCGAACTTGGCAAACATATTCTTCCCCAAGGATGGCATCATTGGGAGAAGCAGCGTGAGCAAACAGCTCGCTATCTGGAATACAATAATCGTGGTGAGGGTGCACAGCCTCAAAGTCGTGTGGCATGGAGTCGACAACTCACCAAAAAGGAAGCAGCTATGATCACGCCAGAAGTTGTCTTTACGATGAATGGCAAATGGCAACCATGTAATTAAGAATTTTAGAAAACCAACAATTATATGAAAAGAATACTTCTAACTTTAACATTGGCCATCACTATGATAAGTGGTATGGCTCAGGAAAGACCTCTGTGGATGCGCTTCTGCGCTATATCACCGAATGGTCAGACTATTGTTTTCTCGTATAAGGGAGATCTTTATACCGTACCTGTAACAGGTGGAACAGCGCATCAATTGACAACTAATCCTGCTTATGATGCCCATCCAATATGGAGTCCTGATGGTAATAAGATTGCTTTTGCTTCTACACGTGAAGGCCAGTTCGATGTATATGTTGTTGACAAGGACGGTGGTATCCCCACGCGTTTGACCACTGCCAGTATGGACGAGATTCCCTTGGCATTTAAGGACAAAGACCATGTGCTTTATAGCTCATATATAATGCCCTCTGCCCAGTCGAATATCTTCGCAAGTGCTAAGTTCCCTCAGATTTATGAAGTAGGTCTTAATGGTGGTCGTCCACGTATCTTCTCAGTTCTCCCCATGGCCTCTCTGAGTTTCAATGCCAAGGGTGATATCCTTTATTATGATATCAAGGGTGGCGAGGATGAGTTCCGTAAGCACCACCAGTCACCTATCTGTCGCGATATCTGGTTGCTGGCTGATGGTAAGTATACAAAACTCACCGATTTCGAAGGTGAGGATCGTTCGCCAGTATGGACTGCTGATGGTAAGAGCTATTACTATCTGAGCGAGCTTGATGGCACCTTTAATATCTATCGTCGTAGTCTCGATGGAAAGACCCAGGTGCAGATTACCAAACACAAGCAGAATCCCGTACGTTTCCTTACCGCAGCAACCGATGGTACATTGTGTTATGGCTATGATGGTGAGATTTACACCGTGCGTGAAGGCGGGGAGCCCCAACGTGTCAATATCCGCATCGTTAGCGATCGTCATGACCGAGATTTGATTCGTCAGGTTAGGACATCCGGAGCTACAGAGATTTGTGTATCACCAAAGGGTAAGGAGATTGCCTTTGTACTTCATGGTGATGTCTATGTAACCTCCATGGATTATAAGACCACTAAGCAGGTGACAGATACACCAGAACAGGAGCGAAGCATCAGTTTTGCGCCTGATGGTCGTAGCATTGCCTATGCCTCAGAGCGTGGTGGTTGCTGGAATATCTACCAGTCTTCAATCGTTAAGAAGGATGAGAAGCAGTTCTGCTATGCTTCTGAGTTGAAAGAAGAACAACTAACGGCAGAGAATCTCACTTCTTTCCAACCACAGTACAGTCCTGACGGTAAGGAGATTGCTTTCTTCGAGAATCGAGGCAACTTACGTATCATTAACCTCGCCACTCGTCAGATGCGCACGGTGATGGACGGCAAGTTCGTTTTCTCTTATTCTGATGGTGACATTGATTTCCAGTGGAGTCCTGACAGTCGTTGGCTTTTGGCTAGTTATATTGGTGATGGTGGTTATCATCACACTGATATCGCCTTGATTGATGCCTCTGGTAAGGAGAAACCTTTCAACCTGACGAATAGTGGTTATAATGACAATAACGGAAAATGGGTGATTGGTGGTAAGGCCATGCTCTTCCGCAGTAATCGTTGGGGTTATAAGAACCATGGTGGTCATGGTGCAGAGAACGATTATTTCCTGATGTTCTTTGATATCGATGCTTATGAGCGTTTCCTGATGACAAAGGAAGAAAAGGAAATCTACGATAAGAATCTGGCTGATCAAAAGAAGGCTGCATCAGATGCAAAGAAGTCGGAGGGTACTAATAAGAAAGGAAAGCCAGAGGTTGTGAAGCAGCCCGAGGTTTTGACCTTCGATCTGGAAAATTGTCAGAAGCGCGTCGTTCGTATAACGCCCAACTCTTCAAGACTGGGTGATGCCGTGCTGACAGCTAAGGGTGATACCCTTTATTATCTGGCAACTTTTGAAGGCGGTTACGACCTCTGGAGACGTAACCTTTTAGAGGATAAGACAGAAATCGTATTGAAAGATGTTGGCGGTGGTTCGCTGAGTACTGATAGCAAGATGAAGGAACTTTATCTCTCAGCCCGACGTGGTGGAATCAAGAAGATTGACTTGGCCAAGGGAAAACCATCCAATATCGATTATGAAGTTGTCTTCAACTATCGTCCTTACGAGGAGCGTCAGAATCTTTATGAGCATATCTGGCGACAGGTAAAGGATAAGTTCTATCGTGCTGATATCCATGGCGTAGACTGGGAAGGCTATCATGATATTTATGCCAAGTTCCTACCTTATATAAATAATGAGTATGACTTCCGTGATATGTGTGGCGAACTGCTTGGTGAATTGAACGCCTCGCATACAGGCGCCCGTTATCGTCCTGCTTCTCCTTATCGCACAGCTTTCCTTGGTGCTTTCTTCGACAGCAACTACGAGGGTGATGGCTTGAAGATTTGTGAGATTATTTACGGAGGCTCTCTTTCTATCCGTCAAACAGGTGTGAAGGTTGGGGACATCATCCAGAGCATCGATGGCACACCTATTAAAAAAGGTGTCGACTACTATCCCTTGTTGACAGACAAGGCAAATAAACGTGTCAGACTAACTGTGAATGGCAAGGATATTACTGTTAAGGCGATATCACAAGCCGATGTTAATGAACTGCTTTATGACAGATGGGTAGAACGTAACCGAAAGTTTGTTGATAGTCTTTCTGGTGGTAGATTGGCATACGTCCATATCCGTTCTATGAATGGTGATTGCTTTAGAAAACTCTACCACGAACTTTTGAGCGAAGAGAACCGCAATCGCGATGCTGTTATCGTTGATGAGCGTCATAATGGTGGTGGTTACTTGCACGATGATCTCTGTCATCTGCTTAGTGGTCGTCAGCATTCTCACTTCTTGGCGCATGGCAAGTATCTTGGTGAGGAACCTTCTGCCCAGTGGAACAAGCCGTCGTGTGTGATGATTTGTGAAGACGACTATAGTAATGCCTGTGGTTTCCCACGTGAGTACCAGGATTTGAGTATTGGTAAACTGATCGGTACGCCAGTGGCTGGTACAGCCTCAAGCGTATGGTGGGAGACGCTTGTCAATGGTATTACCTTTGGTATTCCACAAGTAGGACGATTGGATATCCGTGGTGACTATGGCGAGAATACGCTGTTGAAGCCGGAAATTATAGTCTATAACACGCCAGACGATTATCTTAGTGGCTATGATCGCCAGTTGGAGACAGCTGTGAAGGAAATGCTCCAGCAGGCAGCTGCATTTAAAGAGAAACATCAATCAGAGTTTGCCGGACATCCCAAACCATAATGAAAAAGCCTCGCAAATCGCGAGGCTTTTTACATCTTATTGCATGTAGTCCAATTGCTTCTTGAGCGCCTGTAGTTCTGTGCGTATATTCATCAGACGTTCTAAGACCTCAGCATTTGTATCTACACCCTTTCGATTCTTTGTGAGGATAGTGCGTGCTGCAGCTATCTTGAAGCCACGCACCTTTACCAAGTTATGAATTAACCGAATCTGTTCAATATCCTTTTCCTGATACTGACGGATCTTGGCTGAACCAGATGTCTTTGGCTTCAGGAAAGGAAATTCCTGCTCCCAATAACGGAGCGTACTCTCGTTGAGTTCGAACATCTCTGCTACTTCCTTGATGGAATAGTAGAGCTTCAGGTTTTTGTTCAGATTCAGTGCCATAACTATTCTCTTTTAACTTTCCACTTTTAACTATCCACTAGAGTTTGCAAAGCTCAACCACCTTGTCGATGGCAGCAGAGAGTCCATCAGGATTCTTACCACCAGCTGAGGCAAAGTGAGGCTGTCCACCACCACCGCCTTGCATCAGTTTTGCTGCTTCGCGTACCAGCTGGCCAGCGTTCAGACCCTGCTCCTTCACAAGATCATCGCTTAACATCACGTTGAGCATCGGTTTATCTGCATAGATAGAACCAACGACACAAACAAAACTCTCTTGACAAAGTTCACGAACCTTGAAGACCAGATCTTTAGCAGCATCAGGCGCAATCAGCAATTGTGCGGTGATAACCTTCACACCATTAACCAATCTACCTTTACCCACAAGTTCCTTTGCCAAGCCTTGTACGCGCTGTGCCTGGAACTGCTCGATATCCTTCTTCATCGAATCATGCTCCTCGATGTATTTCATGATGGTTGCCTGCAAATCTTTTGCATTGTTGAAGAAGCCCTTGATGGCTTTCAGAACATCTTCTGTCTTATAGAGCAGTTCTTCGCATTCTATACCTGTCTTGGCCTCGATACGACGGATACCAGCAGCCACAGAACTCTCAGAGATAATCTTGAAGAAACCAATTTTGCCTGTAGCCTTGGCGTGGATACCACCACAGAACTCACAGCTAGGACCAAAACGAACCACACGTACCTTATCGCCATACTTCTCACCAAAGAGGGCGATGGCACCCAGTTTCTTGGCTTCTTCAAAGGGTACGTCGCGATGCTCATCCAGTTGGATATCTTTGCGAATCATCTCGTTTACCATACGCTCTACTTGACGAATCTCCTCATCGGTTACCTTCTGGAAGTGTGAGAAGTCGAAACGCAGGGTGTCAGGCGATACAAACGAACCCTTCTGCTCTACATGGTCACCAAGAACCTGTTTCAAGGCATAGTCGAGCAGGTGGGTAGCTGTGTGGTTAGCAGCAGAAGCATCGCGCTTGTCGGTATCTACACAAGCCATGAACTGGGCTGCAGGATCCTTTGGCAACTGCTTGACGATATGTACCGTCTGGTTGTTCTCACGCTTAGAATCGATGATGTCGATGGTCTCAGCCTCGTTGCAGATGACACCACAGTCACCAACCTGTCCACCCATCTCACCATAGAATGGAGTGTAGTCGAGTACGAGCTCATAGAACTCGTTCTTCTTCTGTGTCACTTTTCTATATCTGAGGATATGACATTCGTATTCTGTATAGTCGTAGCCCACGAACTGCTGTTCGCCCTGAGCGAGCTCTACCCAATCTGAGTTCTCTACAGCAGCAGCATTGCGAGCGCGCTCTTTCTGCTTTTGCATCTCAACATTGAACTGATCCTCATTCACCGTGAAGCCATTTTCACGACAAATTAACTCTGTCAGGTCGAGTGGGAAGCCATAAGTATCGAAGAGGCGGAAAGCCTGCTCTCCATCGAGTTCTGTCTTACCCTCTGCCTTCAGTTTGCTCATGGCATCATTCAGCATTCCGATACCTTTATCCAATGTGCGGAGGAAAGAATCCTCTTCTTCCTTCATCACCTTTGAAATCAACTGTTGCTGAGCCTTCAACTCTGGGAAAGCATCGCCCATCTCAGCCACGAGCGTGGGTACGAGTTTATAAAGGAAGCTCTCTTTCTGTCCGAGGAAGGTGTATGCATATCGTACAGCTCTGCGCAGAATACGACGAATCACATAACCAGCCTTGGCATTTGAAGGCAACTGACCATCTGCGATAGAGAACGAAACAGCTCTCAAGTGGTCAGCACAAACACGCATGGCCACGTTGATATCGTCCTGCTCTTTGCTAACCTCACCCTCTTCAAAAGTGGTGTACTTCAGGCCTGTAATTTGTTCCTCAGCCTTAATGATAGGCTGGAAGATGTCCGTATCGTAGTTCGAGTGCTTGCCCTGCATCATGCGAACCAAACGCTCAAAGCCCATACCAGTATCAATCACGTTCATGCCGAGTTTCTCAAGCGAGCCATCAGCCTTGCGGTTGAACTGCATGAACACAAGGTTCCAAATCTCAATTACTTGAGGGTCGTCTTGGTTTACCAACTCACGCCCACTCTTGCCAGAGGCTGCACGCTGCTCAGGTGTACGAGAGTCAACATGAATCTCAGAACAAGGACCACAGGGTCCTGTATCGCCCATCTCCCAGAAGTTGTCGTGCTTGTTGCCGTTGATGATATGATCCACTGGCACGTGTTTAGCCCAATATTTAGCGGCCTCGTCGTCGCGAGGGATATTTTCTTCAGGAGAGCCTTCAAATACGGTGACGTAAAGGTCTTCTGGGTTCAGTTTCAGTACGTCTACGAGATATTCCCAGGCCATGTCGATAGCACCTTCCTTGAAATAATCACCAAAGCTCCAGTTGCCGAGCATCTCGAACATGGTGTGATGGTAGGTGTCGTGGCCTACCTCTTCCAGGTCGTTGTGCTTACCTGATACACGCAGACATTTCTGGGTATCGGCACGACGACGTGGCTCGGGCTCACGAGTACCGAGAATAATATCTTTCCACTGGTTCATACCTGCGTTGGTGAACATCAGGGTGGGGTCGTCTTTGATTACCATGGGGGCAGAGGGCACGATGGCGTGCTGCTTCGACTCAAAGAACTTTTTGAATGAGTCGCGAATCTCATTTGCTGTCATTTCCTATCTGTGTTTATTTTCTACCTTATTAATAAATGTGGTGCAAAGGTACTAATTTTCTCCCGTTTATAGAATTATTTCTCTTTTTTTTTTCATATATTTGTATTTTTGGGTCTTCAAATCAAAATAAATGCTTACCTTTGTGCGCTGATAAGATGATATCAACAATAACAACTAAATAAGAAGACGATGATTTGGAATGAAACCGTTGAGTGTATGAATCGCGAGCAACTACGCGAGATACAGAGTCGCCGTTTGGTAAAAATGGCGGAGTATGTGTATTACAATACCCCTTTCTATCGTAAGAAGTTTCAGGAAATGGGACTCGAACCAGGCGATATCAAGAGTATCGATGATATCGTGAAGTTGCCATTTACAAATAAACTTGATTTGCGTGACAACTATCCTTTCGGACTAGCTGCTGTACCGATGAGCCAGATTGTTCGTATCCATGCTTCCAGTGGTACAACGGGTAAACCTGTTGTAGTGCTGTATACCCGTAAAGACCTTGCCATGTGGTCAGAGGCAATTTCTCGTGCTTTCACGGCTTATGGCGCTGGTAAGGATGATATTTTCCAGGTTGCTTATGGCTACGGCCTTTTTACTGGAGGTCTGGGCGCGCATGATGGTGCCACGAATATCGGTGCCTCTGTTATTCCTATCTCTTCAGGTAATACCCAGAAGCAAATTACCCTAATGCATGACTTTGGTACAACGATTCTTTGTTGCACACCTTCTTATGCCATGTTCCTTGGTGAGGCCTTACAGGAGTGCGAATGGAGTCGTGATGAGTTTAAACTGAAGGTGGGCGTGTTTGGTGCTGAACCTTGGACAGAGAAAATGCGTGTAAAACTGGAGCAATCGCTGGGTATCAAAGCGTATGATATCTATGGCCTTTCTGAAATTGCAGGTCCTGGTGTGGGTTATGAGTGCGAACACCAGTGTGGCACTCACCTGAACGAAGACCTCTTCTATCCGGAGATTCTTGATCCTAATACTGGTGAGCCATTGCCTGAGGGACAGTTTGGTGAACTGACCTTCACGCACCTTACCAAGGAGGGTATGCCTTTGTTGCGCTATCGTACCCACGATTTGACAGCCCTGCACTATGAAAAGTGCGCCTGTGGGCGTACGCTAGTTCGTATGGACCGTATTCTGGGTCGTTGCGATGATATGTTGATTATCCGTGGCGTGAATGTCTTCCCATCACAGATTGAGGATGTTATTCTGAAGCAGAAGGAGTACGAGCCTCACTTCCTCTTGACGGTTGACCGTGTGAATAATACCGATACCAGCGAACTGAAGGTTGAGGTGAAGGAGGAGTACTTCACTGACGATATGGCCACGATGGTAGGTTTGCAGCGTAAGCTCGAAGGTGAGTTGCGTAGTGTGATAGGCCTTGGCTTCAAGGTGAAGTTGGTTGAACCTAAGGGCATTGAGCGCTCTGAAGGTAAGGCTAAGCGTGTGATTGATAAACGTAATATATAATAAGGTGTAAAATATAAGTAATATGAAGACAAAACAACTATCCATTTTCCTTGAGAACAAATCTGGTCGACTCACAGAGGTGACAGAAGCCTTGGGTGCAGCAGGTATTAATCTTTCAGCTATGAGTATCGCTGATAACAGCGACTTTGGTATTCTTCGTTGTATCGTGTCTGATCCTGAAAAAGCCTATACTGTACTGAAGGAGCAGCATTTTGCTGTGAAGATCACCGATGTTATTGGTTTCGTATGTCCCAACATCAGCGGTTCATTGGCTGTTGTACTGAAGCACCTGTCTGATAATGGGGTATTCATTGAGTATATGTATTCTTTCGCCAATGGCGATGTGGCAACGGTGGTTATCCGTCCTACCGACTTGGATGCATGCGAGAAGATTCTTGCAGAGAAGAAGGTAGAACTGGTGACAGCTAATGACCTCTATGAATTATAAATTGCATGAAACTGCAAAATTTCTGCCTAGAAATTTTGCAGTTTCACTTTTTTAATGTAACTTTGCACCCGCAAAAGAGCAAACGAGGGCGCTTAGCTCAGCTGGTTTAGAGCATCTGCCTTACAAGCAGAGGGTCGGCGGTTCGAATCCGTCAGCGCCCACAACACAAACAACTTGTTCATTATCCGCAGCCGTTGAGGTTGCGGTTTTGGGTTAAGAAAGCGCTTTTAGAATTAAGAATTGATAATTATCGAAATTTAGGAAAAGATTTTTAGGAAACATGGATTTGAATTTGCTGACCGCCATCTCGCCTATTGATGGACGTTACAGAAGTAAGACCGAACCTCTAGCCGCGTATTTCTCTGAATATGCCCTTATCAGATATAGAGTACGTGTGGAAATCGAGTATTTTATTACCCTGTGCGAATTGCCGTTGCCACAACTGCAGGATATTGATCATGCTTGCTTTGAACTTCTTCGCGACATCTATCGTCAATTTACGACGACTGATGCCCAGCGTGTGAAGGACATTGAAAAGGTAACCAACCACGATGTTAAGGCTGTAGAGTATTTCATTAAGGAGAAACTCGATGCGATTGGCGGTTTTGAAAAATATAAGGAGTTCATCCATTTCGGACTGACCTCACAGGATATCAATAACACCAGTGTGCCCCTTTCTGTCAAGGAAGCTTTAGAGCAGGTGTATTACCCCCTTGTAGAAGAACTGATTGAGCAGTTAAACGATTATGCTGAGCAGTGGAAGAACATCCCCATGCTCGCCAAGACTCATGGACAGCCAGCCTCTCCCACACGTCTGGGTAAGGAGGTGATGGTATATGTCTATCGTTTGGAAGAGCAGTTGCGCAGTTTGAAAGAGACGCCTGTGACTGCTAAGTTTGGTGGTGCAACAGGTAATTTCAACGCTCACCATGTAGCATATCCCCAGTACGACTGGCGTGAGTTTGGCAATAGCTTCGTGAGTGAGAAGCTGGGCCTTGAGCGCGAGCAGTTCACGACTCAGATTTCCAACTACGACTGGTTGGGTGCTATCTTCGATGCCATGCGTCGTATCAATACTATCGTCATCGACCTCGATCGCGACTTCTGGATGTATATCTCTATGGATTATTTCAAGCAGAAGATCAAGGCTGGTGAGGTTGGTTCCAGTGCGATGCCACATAAGGTGAATCCCATTGACTACGAGAACTCTGAAGGTAATCTTGGCATTGCCAATGCGATTCTTCAGTTCCTGGCAGCAAAATTGCCAGTGAGTCGTTTGCAGCGTGATTTGACTGACTCTACCGTGCTTCGTAATGTGGGTGTACCTATGGGTCATGCACTGATTGCTTTCCAGAGCACATTGAAAGGTCTTCGCAAGCTGATTCTCAACGAGGAAAAATTGCAGGAAGATCTCGACAATACATGGGCAGTGGTGGCTGAGGCTATCCAGACAATTTTGCGTCGTGAGGCTTATCCCAACCCTTATGAGACACTGAAGGCACTCACACGTACCAATGAGAAACTGACAGGTGAGAAGATTCGTAACTTCATTGAAACGCTTGAGGTAAGTGAGGAGGTGAAGGAAGAGTTGCGTGCCATCACACCGGCTACGTATACTGGTATCTAACAACCATAAACGAGAGAAAAAAGAAAGTAAGAACAATTTAAAGTAGAAAAGACTATGGATTTCGAGAACAACGACAAGAAGCAGGAAGAAACCTCACAAGATGGTTTCCAGAAAGAATTCCGTCCGGGCCGTTCACCACGTCCCCGTATTCACACAGCGGCGCGTCCAGCCTATGAGCGCCCTAACAACTATCGCAGTAATAATGACGAAGGAGGATTCCGTCCCGAGGGATTCGGCGCTGGTCTGCAGAGTAATGCCTCTCAGCAGCATGGCGGCTATCGTCCACGTAACAACTATAATAATAATGGTGAGGGCTATCAGCCTCGTCAGAGTTATGGTCAGCGTCCTCAGGGTGGTTATAGCCAGCGCCCTCAACAGGGTGGTTATGGTCAGCGTCCTCAGGGTGGTTACAGCCAGCGCCCTCAACAGGGTGGTTATAACCAACGTCCTCAACAGGGCGGTTATGGTCAGCGTCCTCAACAGGGTGGTTATGGCCAGCGTCCTCAGCAGGGTGGTTATGGTCGTCCTCAACAAGGCGGTTATGGTCGTCCTCAGCAGGGTGGTTACAACAAGCCTTATGGTGGCGGTTTCAAGAAAGGTCCTCGTCAGCACACCGCTGATTACGATCCCAATGCAAAGTATTCAATGAAGAAGCGCATTGAGTATAAGGAAATCAACTACGATCCCAACGAGCCCCTTCGTTTGAATAAGTTCCTGGCTAATGCAGGTGTTTGCAGCCGTCGCGAGGCTGATGAATTCATCCAGGCTGGTGTTGTAACCGTTAATGGTGAGATTGTAACTGAGTTGGGTACCAAGATTCTGCGTACTGACGAGGTGAAGTTCCACGACCAGCCTGTTAGCATCGAGAAGAAGGTATATGTGCTCCTCAACAAGCCAAAGGATTATGTAACCACCAGCGATGATCCTCAGCAGCGTAAGACTGTGATGGATCTCGTAAAGAATGCTTGTCCTGAGCGCATCTATCCTGTAGGTCGTCTCGACCGCAATACCACAGGTGTGCTGCTGCTCACCAATGATGGTGATTTGGCTTCTAAGCTCACACATCCTAAGTATTTGAAGAAGAAGATCTATCACGTCTATCTTGATAAGAACGTGACCGCTCGCGACCTGCAGCAGATTGCTGAGGGTATCCAGTTGGAGGATGGTGAAATCAAGGCTGATGATGTGCAGTACGCTCATCCTACTGATAAAAAGCAGGTGGGTATCGAGATTCACTCTGGCAAGAACCGCATCGTTCGTCGTATCTTCGAGAGTCTGGGGTATCGCGTACAGAAACTCGATCGTGTACAGTTTGCTGGTTTGACCAAGAAGAACTTGAAGCGTGGTGATTGGCGTTACCTCACAGAAGAGGAAGTTGATCGTTTAAGAATGGGAGCTTACGAGTAATTGACAATTGAAAATGAAGAGAACAAAGATTATCGATGTGCTGCAAAGCACAGAATATGGAAAGGAGATTTGCGTAAAGGGCTGGGTGCGCACGCACCGCAGCTCTAAAGCTGTTGACTTTATCGCTCTGAACGATGGTTCAACCATTAAGAACGTACAGGTAGTAGTTGATCCAAGTAAGTTCGATGAGGATTTGTTGAAGCAGATCACTACAGGTGCTTGTATCTGTGTTCAGGGTACGCTCGTTGAGAGCCAGGGTGCAGGTCAGAGCAGTGAGATTCAGGCTACGGCTCTGGAGATTTATGGTCTCTGCGACAATACCTATCCCATGCAGAAGAAGGGCCAGAGCTTCGAGGTGATGCGTAAGAATGCCCACATGCGTCTGCGTACCAATACCTTTGGTGCCGTTATGCGTATTCGTCATAACATGGCGATGGCTATTCATACTTATTTCCATGAGCATGGTTTCTTCTATTTCCACACCCCACTGATTACGGCCAGTGATTGTGAGGGCGCAGGTAACATGTTCCAAGTAACCACCAAGAACCTCTATGATCTGAAGAAGGACGAGCAGGGTAAGATCATCTATGATGATGATTTCTTTGGCGAGCAGACCTCGCTGACTGTATCTGGTCAGTTGGAAGGCGAGCTTGGCGCTACAGCCCTTGGTGCTATCTATACCTTCGGACCTACTTTCCGTGCAGAGAACAGCAACACACCTCGTCACTTGGCAGAGTTCTGGATGGTAGAGCCTGAGGTTGCTTTCCTCGATCAGGAGGAGTTGATGGATCTTGAGGAAGACTTTATCAAATATTGTGTACGTTGGGCACTCGACAACTGTAAGGACGACCTGCAGTTCCTGAATCAGATGATCGATAAGACTCTCATCACTCGTTTGGAGGGTGTACTCAAGGAAACCTTCGTTCGCTTGCCTTATACAGAGGGTATCAACATCCTGCAGGAGGCTATCAAGAATGGTAAGAAGTTCGAGTTTCCTTGCAACTGGGGTGATGACCTCGCTTCAGAGCACGAGCGCTACCTTGTAGAGGAGCACTTCAAGAAACCAGTTATTATGACTGATTATCCTCGTGCTTTCAAGTCGTTCTATATGAAGCAGAACGAGCCTCAGGGTGAAGGTTCTATCGGTTACAAGGGTGCTGTTGCGCCTGGTCCTACCATGCAGGGTACAGATGTGCTGTTCCCACAGATTGGTGAGATTATTGGTGGTTCTGTCCGTGAGGAGAGCTACGACAAGTTGATGGCTGAGATTAAACGTCGCGATATGGATATGACCCACCTCTGGTGGTATATCGATACCCGTCGTTGGGGTACTTGTCCTCATGCTGGTTTTGGACTTGGCTTTGAGCGCCTCATCCTTTTTGTGACAGGTATGCAGAACATCCGTGACGTCATCCCGTTCCCGAGAACGCCAAAGAGTGCCGAGTTCTAAGGATTTTTATTTGTCTAAGGAATTTAGGAATCTAGGAATTTATTGCTGTCGCATAGCAATTTTCCTTGATTCCTAGATTCCTTAGAAATATTATTAAACCAATCTTATTCCTTCCTCAGAAATGGTGATGAGTCGGCGCTTATATAGATCGCCGATAGCCTTCTTATAAGCTTTCTTTGAAACCTGAAAGCGATCGTAAATCAGTTCTGCAGGCGATTTGTCGCCTAAGTTGCAATAGCCGTCGTTCTCGTAGAGATAACGTAGCAGTACTTCTGCAAAGTCGAGTGTCTGCTGGCGACCTGTCTGCTGAAGAACGATATCGATTTTTCCATCCTGACGTACATGGTCTACGTAAGCCTTGAGTTTCTGCCCGCTGTGAAGAGGTTGGAAAATCTGGTTCTCATAGATGAGGCCTTGGAATTTGTTGTTCACGATGACCTTGAATCCCAAATCTGTCTTCTGCCACACAAGGATATCCACCTCTGTGCCATGCTGGAGCGAAGGCAGGTCGTTGATGGTAGGGATAATCAATTGCTTCTCCACCTTGGCGGTTGCCATCAGACGGTAGCTGTCTTCATCCACCTTAATATATACAATGTGTCGCTGCCCTTGTTCCATGCGTTTTTTTTGTTCACGGAAGGGACAGAAGAGATCCTTCATCAAGCCCCATTTCAGAAAAGCTCCATATTGATTTACCCAAGCCACTTCCAGACTGGCAAATTCGCCTACCTTGGCGTAAGGATGTTCTGTGGTGGCCACTGGGCGCTCTTCCTGATCCAGATAGATAAATACTTCTATCTCGTCGCCTATGTGCATGTCTTTTGTTACATAG
Source organism: uncultured Prevotella sp. (assembly GCA_905234145.1). Classification (GTDB taxonomy): domain Bacteria; phylum Bacteroidota; class Bacteroidia; order Bacteroidales; family Bacteroidaceae; genus Prevotella. The sequence continues at coordinate 25,015 of CAJOGK010000012.1, forward strand.
CGCTGAGGCAGCAGAATTTCGCCTTCATCGCCGCCATCCAAATACAGTCCGAAATCAACGGACTTCACAATTTTCAAAGTGTTGTAGTCTCCGAGGGCAAGCATATTAATCCGTCTTTTAAGTGAATGGTACGGTCAGTTATCGAAGCCAGTTCCTCATCGTGGGTCACGATGACGAAGGTCTGACCAAACTTATCGCGCAGGTCGAAGAAAAGCTGATGGAGCTCGGCCTTGTTCTGACTGTCGAGCGAACCAGAGGGTTCATCAGCGAGAATCACAGCAGGGTTATTTACCAATGCACGCGCCACAGCAACACGCTGTTTCTCACCACCTGATAGTTCGTTGGGCTTATGACTCGCACGATCGCTCAGTCCCATGAATGCCAGCAGTTCTTTGGCGCGCTCCTTGGCCTGTTTAGGTGATACACCAGCAATATAAGCTGGAATCATGATGTTTTCGATAGCTGTAAACTCTGGCAACAACTGGTGGAACTGGAACACGAAACCCAGATGCTGATTACGGAAATCAGACATTTTCTTGGTTGATAGCTTGCTGGTATCGATGCCATCGACACATACAATGCCGCTATCAGGCCGATCCAGCGTGCCGATAATTTGAAGCAGGGTGGTCTTGCCGGCGCCTGATGGGCCAACGATACTGACTACCTCGCCTTTGTCAATATGCAGGTCGATGCCTTTCAGCACCTGCAGCGAGCCAAAACTCTTGGTTATATTCTTAATATCAATCATTCTTTTTCCTTTTTCTTCTTACTTCTTCTAACTTCTTCAATATCCAATCGTAGATACTCTTTTCCTCATGGTGCTGGGCCTCTGTGAAGCTCATGCGATCCTCCTTCTGGTTACCAAACTGGTCGGGGAAGATAATCATCAGGTTTTTGCCCGAGAAAAATTTCTGCAACTCGTCAGGCAAGCGCTCCAGGGCATTCTTATACGAGATGGTTCCTTTACGGGCAGTAATTACCACCAGCAGTTGGTCTTCTGATATGTTTGCTGCTAACTTAGGCAACTCGTTCCAATGATTCATCTCCGTGTATTCAGAACGTACATGCGGATGACGGTTGTTGATGTATTGTGCAATCAGTGCCAGCGATTCGCTGCGCCCATGGAACTGGATGCGACAATCCAATTGTCCAGCCAGTCTGCTCAAACGCTCCATCCAGCGATGGAAACCTGGTTCAAACTCGGCCCTGGAAGGCACAGCTACATGGATGCGACGCAAGGTTGACAATGGCTGTACAAAACGTGTTAGTACAATCTGGCGATTCAAGCCATTATACAAACTTTGGATAAACTCACCCCAGAACCTTGGGTTGATGTCCGTATGCACGTGCATACCCATGATAATCTCAGAGCATGCGAACTCCCTGAAGGCGTGTTTGATACCGTTGGCGATATTCGTTGCCAAGCGCACTTGTGTTTGTACCTTCACTTCCGAGGCACTCGCCTGTTGCTGTAGCTTCTCCAGTAATCGTAAACCTTCTATGCGTGCTTTATTGCTGTTTTGATCATCGTACACTACATTCAGTGCCACCAAGTCGCGATTCAGTCGCTGGTTTCGCATCAGCATCGACAGATAGAGCAGTTGTGGTGCAATTTCTGGATATTTCACGCAGACCAAAATTTTCTCGTCGTCGTCTTTTGGCAGTTCTGCCTGTAAGTGCGATTTCTCTTGGATGATAATCTGCTTTGAGGCATGTTCCGTCATCATCGAACTGATGACACAGGTAAACAGAATCATCATCACCACACCGTTGAGCATATCGTCGCTCACCAGATATACGCCAGGTGCCACCTCCAGTCGCATGCCTACCATCACCATTGCGATGGCACCGGCAGCATGGGCCGAAGTCAGTCCGAACATCATATTGCCATCGGCCTTCGAGAGTCGGAAGATGAGGCTCGAGATATAGGCTGCAGCCGCTTTTCCAAAGGTACCGAAGAAGACGATAAGCGTTACAATCCATACCATTTCCATACTGGAGAACAGGGTGCGCACGTTGATGAGCATACCCACACCTATCAGGAAGTAGGGAATAAACAGGGCATTACCGATAAACTCGATGCGATTCATCAGTGGCGACACCTGAGGGATATACCTATTTAATATAAGACCAGAGAAGAAGGCGCCAAAGATACCCTCGATACCAATCAGAGAGGTGAGTGCCGCACTGAGGAACATCACGCCCAGTACGAAGATATACTGCATTACGGCATCGCTGTATCGACGCAGGAAATAGCGTGTCAGTTTGGGAATCAGCCAAATGCTACCAGCACAGAAGGCTGCAAATTTCAATACGAAATCCAGCCAGAACAGCCAGTTGCTGTCTTTGCTATACGAGCCCGACAATGCTGCCAGCATCACCAGGGCCATAAATAGCGATATCATCGACGAGCCTACACTCAGGGCCACACTCGAATAGCGCTGCAAACCGTAGCGTCCGATAATAGGGTAGGCCACCAATGTGTTTGAGGCCATGATACAACCCAGTAAGAATGAGGCCGGAGCCGAATAGTCAAGGATAGCCATCGCCATCACATACGTCAGGATGAGTGGCACAAAACAAGTCAGCAGTCCAAATATCATGAAGCGTGCCGAGTTTTTCTTCACGCCCTCCATGTCCATCTCCAGTCCTGCCAGGAACATGATGTAATAAAGTCCCACACGTCCGAAGAGTTCAAACGAGTTGTCGCGCTCCAGGATATTGAAGCCATATTTCCCGATGACGACACCTGCCAGCACCATGCCGATGATATGCGGAATGCGCAACTTACTCATTACGATCGGGGCGAACAGAATGATCATTAACACCACAAAGAAGATGAGTGTGGGGTCAGTAATCGGTAAATATGATGCTAAAATTCTCATTTCGGCTACAAAGGTAGCAGATTTTTTTCTATTTACAAAAAAAATGTCTACCTTTGCAGCCAAATTGTAATCAATTTAAAGCTTTAGACAGATGAAAGTAGCAATTGTAGGTGCAAGCGGTGCTGTAGGACAGGAGTTCCTTCGCATTCTCGCTGAGCGCAATTTCCCGATGGATGAACTGGTGTTGTTTGGATCAGAGCGTAGTGCTGGCAAGAAATACACCTATAAGGGAAAGGAGATTGAAGTGAAATTGCTTCAGCATAACGACGATTTCAAGGATGTCGATATCGCCTTTACCTCTGCAGGTGCAGGCACGTCGAAAGAGTTCGCAGAGACCATCACCAAGTATGGTGCAGTGATGATCGATAATTCAAGTGCATTCCGTATGGACGATGATGTACCCTTGGTAGTGCCCGAGTGCAATGCCGCTGATGCCCTGAACCGTCCCCGTGGTATTATAGCCAACCCTAACTGTACCACTATCATGATGGTGGTTGTGCTTCAGCCTCTGGAGCAGATTTCTCACATCAAGCGTATCCACGTGGCTTCTTATCAGAGTGCCTCTGGTGCAGGTGCTGCAGCCATGGCCGAGCTCCAGCAGCAATATAAGGAGATGGTAGAAGAGGGCGAGGTAAAGACCATCAAGAAGTTCGCCCACCAGCTGGCTTATAACGTGATTCCTCAGATTGATGTGTTCCAGCCTAATGGCTACACCAAGGAAGAAATGAAGATGTTCAATGAGACTCGCAAGATCATGCATACAGATGCTAAGTGCTCGGCCATGTGTGTACGTGTAAGCTCTCTGCGCTCTCATTCAGAGTCTGTTTGGATTGAAACCGAGAAACCGATTAGTGTAGAGGAGGCTCAGAAGGCCATCGCAGCTGCGCCTGGTTGTCAACTTAAGGACGATCCTGCTACACTCACATACCCTATGCCACTTGAGACAGCTGGCAAGGACGATATCTATGTAGGTCGTGTCCGTAAGGATCTCTCTGACGATTGCGGTCTTACTTTCTGGCTCTCTGGCGACCAGATTCGTAAGGGTGCTGCTCTGAATGCTGTTCAGATAGCTGAATACCTGATTAAGGTAGGAAATGTGAAGTAATGAAGAAACTTCTATTTATAGTTTTCATGCTGCCGCTGATGCTGAGTTGTGGTGTTGGCGACGACGATGGTGAGCGTTTGGGTGATTACATCGTTGGTACTTGGCTGCGTGGCTGGGAAGAGGGCGATGTGGTCATCGAAGGTTCACCTTTGGATGAAGATGGTTATCCTATATGGACACCAGAAAGATTTACCGATAGCAAGTATTGTTTTAAAGATGATGGTGGTTATAATGGCATGGTTCGTACTGGGTCATTTTATTCATTAAATATCGATGGCGATACAATTTATACAGGTAATTATCGCTGTGACAATAGTAATCTGCAGTTGAACTTCATGATGCAAGGTCGCCAACGGCAGATTCTAGCACAGGTAGCATCATTTTCTGAAACGATGATGACTATTCGTTATCATTATGTTGAAAGTCAATTGGATATAACCGTTATCATGAGACTCCGTAAGGAGTAATCATGATAACGGCCTTTTTAGAACTTAATATTAAACGACACAGACGGTACGATGCCAAACAGTGAATATTGTACGGCACGCGTACCTCTTTTTCCATTATTATCCTCGAAGTTGATGATATATGGGTTGTAGCGGTTGTAAACGTTATAGATACTGAAGGCCCACTCGATGGTAGTCTTCGTATACTGTTTTTTCCACACGGCACCTAAGTCCAGATGGTGATAGTCGGGGGCACGATAGCCGTTGCGCTCTGTGTAGTAATACACCCAGTTACCCTCGATTTCATACTTGCCGCTGGGCGCTGTAAGGGCCTGACCTGTATTGAAGATCCAAGTGGCACTCAGGGTCCAACGGTTCGTCAGCTTATAGGCTGCTACGATATTAATATCATGACGACGGTCGTTGTTGGCATCATACCATTTGCCGCCATTTACACCGTCAATCTGCGTCTTTGACCATGAAAGGGTGTAGTTCAACCATCCTGTCAGTCTGCCGCCATTCTTTCTTGCACTGAACTCCACACCATAACCCTTACCTTTACCAGCCAGAATCAGACGCTCTATCTCGATCTCACTACTGAAGGTTTTTCCGTCACGATAGTCGAGTGCATTTTTAATGTGGCGATAGTAGCCCTCTACAGAGAAATCGTACATTTGCGTGGGTGTCATTATAAAGAAACCGGCACTTACCTGATCGGCTATCTCTGGTTTGATAATGTTACTGCTCATGGTGTAACGGTCGAATGGGGTAGAGGTGGTCTGATTTCTCAGGGCGTGTACGTTTTGCGAGGTTCTGGTATAGCCCACCTTGATTGCGGTCAGGTCTGATGGCTTGAAGTTGATGCTCAGACGTGGCTCGAGTGTCAGGTAGGTCTTTACGATTTTGTTCTTGGGGTAGTTATAATACCAGTCGATATCGCCTTGAGGGGTAATGTCGTAATAGTAGGAACCTCCTAACGGACAGAAAGCCGTCAGTCGTAAACCTGCCGATACATCAAATCGCTCGTTTACAGGTAAGATAGCGTTCAGCCAGATGGCATTATCCCAGGCTCTGCGCTGTTCCTTCTCATGCAGGTTTACTTTCTGCCACTCTGCTGACTTTACATTCATCAGTGCTGTCTGCAAACCTGCATCCAGACGATATTTGCCAAGGCCGATATGGAAGTCCTGACGGAAGCCCGTCTGACGGATATGACCTGCAAACCATAGGTTCATGCCCAACAAATCGGTCGCATCGTCAGTCTCATAGCCGCTATAATAGAAGTTCGACTGCGAGTAGGTATTGTCGTTAAAGTAGTGCAACCATTTCAAACTGGCTGAGAGGTTGTTCCAGCGCAAGTCTACCAGTTTCTCCAGTCCTGTACGGTCCTTACCAGAGAAGAATGTTAAAAACAGCTGGTTCCTGCCATCGATATTCCAGTCGAGCTTGGCATTTACATCGTAGAAATAGAGCTTGTTGCCACTGAAATCCTTCGAAAGCTTCAGGAATCCGTCCATATACGAGCGACGGGCCGTAACCAGAAATCCAGCCTTTCCCTTAGCGATAGGACCTTCGATGGTGGCTTTAGCCGCAAGCAGCCCGATAGATGCACCACCATGAAACTCGTATTTATTGCCCGTTTTGCCCACGATATCAAGCACAGCCGATGAAGCACCACCAAATTGAGCAGGCAGTAATCCTTTATATAAGGTGGCCGCAGCAAGGGCATCGTCGTTAAAGGCTGAGAAGAGACCTCCCAGGTGCCCGGCGTTGTAAACGGGCGTTACATCGAGCAGAATCTGATTCTGTGCCGAGGTACCACCACGTACCTGGAATCCGCTTGAGGCATCGCTTTCTGCCTTCACACCAGCCAGGAGCTGTAGTGAACGCATGATGTCGCGCTCGCCAAACAGCTGGGGCGAGGCGGTGAGTTCCTTAATCTTCAGTTGTTCTGCACCTGCCTGTACATTCTCCACACGTTGACGGGCATTATTCGATACTACCACCACCTCTTTCAGTTTCTCTGATTGGATGGTGTCAGGCTCTGCCAAAGCGAGTGCCAGGAGGGCCGAGAGTGCTATGTTGAGTGTAAACATGGGTGCAAAGGTAATATAAAAAATGAAAAAAAGGAAGAAAGGGGGAACGAAAAGCGTTCATTTTTTCATTTTTTCATTTATAATGTGTAATTTTGCAGCAAATATCTAAACTTTATCGAATATGAAGAAACTATTATTGGCCATTTCGGCTTTCTTGTTTTTGGGTGCCTGCAGTGGTGAGCAGGATATGATTTATCGTGGACTCTCTATGAAGATGAGCTGCAAATCGTTTGTCGATTCGATGTCGCAGCGTGGTTTTGCTATTGATTCTGCAGCATCGCCCGACTCTACTGGTCGAGTGATTGTGATGAAGCATCCTGCTGAGAAGTATCATATTCTTATTGGTCAGAAGAACGATACCATTCAGGCCATTCGCGAAATCTATAAGATTTCTACCAACGACAGCACGCGCCGTTTGTGGCAGCAATTGCGTGATGGTTTGGAGACTGAAACCGGTAAGTGGCCCAATTGCCCGATGCTAAAGGACGATCACAAGATTGCTAAGTTCGAGCTCGATGGCGGCTTCATCACCATCACCCTCGAAAACACTTATACCCCCAATCTCTACGTGCTTTACGAAGTGAAGTAACGTTTCCTTATTTTGGTTGACTGCAAAAAAGACCTCCCCTCCTACCCTAAATGGGCTGAAATGCCGATAAATACAGGGCTTAGGGCACGGGAGGTGTACTCGCAACACCTCCCGTACACCTCCCGTCAAGATAAATTTTCTTTATATACTTAGTTAGACCATTTTTGCGCTCTAGTTAGAGAAAATTTGCGCCCTAACAAGAGAAATAGTTTTTCTAGGTGTAGCTTAAAATAAATAATTGCGAAAATATTTTATAGAGTAAAGAGGCCTCAAAGTTGGCAGAAATATGCCACTAATTCTAAATTTTGCTGGCATTAAATGTAAAAATTGCTAGATTTAATGATTGTACTATTTTGATTTAATAGTAGCGGAAATACGTTAAAAAGAGCCTTTTGTTTGCTTGTATATATTTGGTAAAAATTATTTAGTGTTTTCAATGTCTAAACTCTGATATGCCTGAGGAGTAACGGGAGGTGTACGGGAGGTGTTGCGAGTACACCTCCCGTGCCCTAAGCCCTGTATTTATCGGCATTTCAGCCCATTTAGGGTAGGAGGGGAGGTGTTTTTCGACTGAGCACAAAAAAAGGTTTCCATTTGGAAACCTTTTTTTCAGTTGGGGTACCCGGACTCGAACCAGGAAAGGCAGGACCAGAATCTGCAGTGTTACCATTACACCATACCCCAATGGAATTCTGAATTGCGGGTGCAAAGGTACTACTTTTTTGCGAACTACCAAAACTTTTAGGAGAAAATTTATAAAAAACCGCAATTTTTTCGCTTTTCTTTTGTTATTCGCCGTTTTATGAGTACCTTTGCAGCTCGATACACCTTATTAAATATATAATGCAAGAACTTGTAAACGTTATAACGGAAGCAATCCAAGAGAAGAAAGGTCGCGATATCGTCATCGCTGACTTGCGAAAGATAGAAGGCACCATCTGCCAATACTTCATCATCTGTACTGGCAATTCGCCCACACAGGTGGAAGCCATCGCTGAGAGCATCGGTGATATGGCCCGCGAGCGTCTGAAGGAAAAGCCTACCCATGTGGTTGGTCTGGAAAACGCCCAGTGGGTAGCGATGGACTTTACCGATGTGTTGGTGCATGTATTCCTGCCTGATGTGAGGGAGTACTATGATCTGGAGCACCTCTGGGAGGATGCGAAGATTGTCCAAATCGAGAATTTGGATTAAACATTAAACATTAAATTTCAGAAACATTAAAGATTAAAGATAAAGTGGAAAAACAGAAACAGAAGCCAAACAATAATGGTCCTAAGATGAACATGCCCAGATTCAATATGAACTGGATTTACTTTATTGCTATACTTTCCCTCGGACTACTCTACTTCTCAAGTGGCGGTCCTGAAAACAGTAGCATGTCGAGAAACACCACCTATTCTAATTTTAAGACGTTGGTGAATAAAGGCTATGCCTCGAAGATTGTGGTCAATAAGCCACAAAGCATGCTGAAGATGTATGTAAAGCCTGAGCATATTCGCGACGTGTTTCATCAGAGTGCCCAACAAACGGGCAATGAGCCCTACCTCGAAGTGGAGTTTGGTAGCATCGATCAGGTAGAGGAGTTTATCAACAAGGCCAAGGAAGATAAAGTCTTCACTGGCGAGTATTCTTTCGACAACAAGCGCGATAGTGAGTTCTTTACGAACATTCTCTATAACTTCATGCCCATCCTGCTGATTGTGGGTCTTTGGATTTTCTTCATGCGTCGCATGGGTGGCGGTGGAGGCGGCATGGGAGGCGGAGGCGTCTTCAGTGTCGGCAAGTCGAAGGCTAAGATGTATGAAAAAGGTGGCGACCTCGGTATTACTTTCAAGGATGTCGCAGGTCAGGCTGGAGCCAAACAGGAGATCCAGGAGATTGTCGACTTCCTGAAGAATCCGCAGAAATATACCGATCTCGGAGGTAAGATTCCCAAGGGCGCCTTGCTAGTAGGCCCTCCAGGAACGGGTAAGACCCTCTTGGCTAAGGCCGTCGCTGGCGAAGCGGGTGTACCATTCTTCTCGATGTCAGGTTCTGATTTCGTGGAGATGTTCGTTGGTGTGGGCGCTAGTCGCGTGCGCGACCTGTTCAACCAGGCCAAGACCAAGTCGCCTTGTATCATTTTTATCGACGAGATTGATGCGGTAGGTCGTGCCCGTAGTAAGAATCCGGCGATGGGCGGCAACGATGAGCGCGAGAATACGCTGAATGCCCTGCTTACGGAGATGGACGGCTTTGGTACCAATAGCGGTATCATCATTCTGGCCGCAACCAACCGTGCTGATATGCTCGACTCTGCACTCTTGCGTGCGGGTCGTTTTGATCGCCAGATTCATGTAGATCTCCCAGACCTCAACGAACGTAAGGAGGTATTCAAGGTTCATCTGAAACCTGTGAAGATCGACGAGAGTGTGGATATCGACTTCCTGGCGCGTCAGACCCCTGGTTTCTCTGGTGCCGATATTGCCAATGTATGTAATGAGGCAGCACTGATTGCGGCTCGTCATAATAGTCCGATGGTAGGCAAACAGGACTTCCTCGATGCTGTCGATCGTATCATTGGTGGTTTGGAGAAGAAAACCAAGGTGATGACTCAGGCTGAGAAGCGCTCGATTGCCATCCATGAGGCTGGTCATGCCACGATTTCTTGGTTTACAGAGTTCGCTAATCCCTTGGTTAAGGTCAGCATCGTACCTCGTGGTCAGGCGCTGGGAGCTGCTTGGTACTTGCCAGAGGAGCGTGTGCTTCAGACCAAAGAGGCCATGCTCGATGAGATGTGCTCGCTCTTGGGAGGTCGTGCCGCAGAGGAATTGTTTATCGGACAAATTTCTACTGGTGCGATGAACGACCTGGAGCGTACTACCAAACAGGCCTATGGTATGGTGGCTTTCGCTGGTATGAGCGACAAGTTGCGCAATCTGTGTTATTATAACAACGCAGAGTATCAGTTCCAGAAGCCTTACTCTGAGACCACCGCTAAGTTGATAGACGAAGAGGTGATGCGCATGATTGATGAGCAATACGAACGTGCCAAGCAAATTCTGTCGGAGCATAAGGAGGGACACGCCCAACTGGCTCAGTTGCTTCTCGATCGCGAGGTGATCTTTGCAGAGGATGTCGAACGTATCTTTGGCAAGCGTCCTTGGACCTCTCGTGCCGAGGAACTCCTCGAAGCCCAGATGCGAGCCGATGCTGAGCGTATGGCTGAAGAGCGTGCTAAGGAGTTGGAGAATTTGGAGGCTAAGAAGGACGGTGATACTAATGAATCGGACGATGCGGAGAAATCCGTTTAATCCGTTAAATCCGTTGTTGAAAATTATTTGTATATGAAGAATTTCATTGTTAGAGCGATTACTGGCGTGCTGTTTGTAGCCGTCATCGTATGCAGCTTTTTAAAGCCGCAAACTATGGTGCTGCTCTTTGCCCTTGTTACGGGCTTGACCATCTGGGAGTTTACGGGCTTGGTGAATAATCGCGAGGGTATTACCACCAATCGCATGATTTCCACAGTAGCAGGCGTGTATTTCTTCCTTGCGATGGCAGGTTATTGTAGCGAGTTTACACCCACAGCTGTGTTTATCCCCTATCTGGTAACACTCATCTATCTGCTGATAGCAGAACTTTACCTAAAACAAGAGGATCCGATTCACGACTGGGCCTACACGATGATGAGTCAACTCTACATCGCTTTGCCTTTCTCGTTGCTCAATGCCTTGGCTTTCCATCAGGCAGCTGATGCACCCTATGTGGTCTACGACCCGGTATTGCCTCTCTCTGTATTTGTTTTTCTCTGGCTCAACGATACAGGTGCCTATCTCTGTGGTTCGTTGCTGGGCAAGCACAAGCTCTTCCCCCGCATCTCTCCAGGTAAGAGCTGGGAAGGCTCTATCGGTGGTGGCATTCTGGTAATGGTTGTTGCAGCACTGATCCCAACGTGCCTCGCCCAACTATTATCTATAAACTATCATCTATCAACTATCCAATGGGTTGGTCTAGGTCTTACCATTGTCATCTTTGGCACTTGGGGCGATTTGATTGAGTCGCTCTTCAAACGCACCATTGGCATTAAGGACTCTGGTAACATCCTTCCAGGTCATGGTGGTATGCTCGACAGATTCGATTCTTCACTCTTAGCTATCCCTGCTGCAGTGGTGTATCTTTACACCTTATTATATATATAGGGGACAAAAAGTATTAAAAATGCTGCTCAAACTAAAAAAAGTGCGCAAAAAGTTTGGTGGATTAGGATTTTTTATCTAATTTTGCAGAGATTTATAAAATGTTTAACGTGCGCCCGGAGGTTAAAATTGAGGCAGTTATGCCGAAATTGAGACTAAAAGGTGCTTAAAAAGCAAAAATTTCATTCAAAAAGAAAAAAAAATGCTTAAAAGTTTGGATGTTACGTGAATAATATCTATCTTTGCAGCGGTTTTTGGGCCGGAATAGAATAAAGAAAGTATAAAATATACATTAATTAATATAGTAATTTAATCATTTTAATTAAAAGCATTATGAACAAAAAGCTATTTCTTGCAGGCGTTGCCCTGCTCGCTGCTGTCGGATTTACATCTTGTAATTCCGAGACACCAATTGATCCTTCAACCCCCAGTGGCATAGCTCCTGTTGGTCATCAGGTTGGTGTTGATTATGACTGGGCTGTAAAAGCAAATTCTGTTGCTCAGTTTGAGGAGTACTGGGCTGCTGATAAGGATGCAGTACAGAAACTCGTTAAGGACAAGAAAGTTGCAAGCATCTGTATTATTGTTGATGCATTAACACTCGACGGAAAGACTATTGAGATTCCTCAGCTTTGGGCTGACGCTAATGGTAAGATTGTTAATGTACGTATTGCAGGTACATTTAAGAATCCTGATTTCCTTCGTGCAGCCTGGATGGAGAAAGGTGCTGCGGCAACAAAGTGGCCTGTAAAGATTAAGACTGACAAGGTTAAGGGTTCAGAGGTTAACTTCACATTTGACGGTGGTGAATTTGACTTTGAGTTGGAGACTATGTATACTCGTTCTACTATTAATGGTCCTATCACTATTGGTTATTTCTTGGCACAGGCTGCTACTGGCATGAGTTCTGTTGAGATTCAGTCTGGTAATGTTGTTGCTATTGATATTGAATCTACTGGTGACCTCAAAGAGAAAGAGGATGCTTTTGTTACTGGTGTTTGGACAAAAGGAACTAAAGCCGTTAATGTAACAGCTGAAAAGGGTATCTATCTAGGTGAAAATAAATATATCAGAGTTGACAATGTATTTGTTGAGGATGATGCTACTATCAATAACCTTGCTTATGATAAGGATCCAAAGAAGACCTATAAACTCGGTATTATTGAGGTTGTAAATCCTTATAAGAACGTAACTGTTACCTTTGCAAAGGATAAGATTTATGCAGAAACAATTGTTGGTGCAAAAGCTGACAAGAACTTCATTACTGTTGATGATGCAAAAATCAATTTGGATTATGTTGATGCGATCGGAAACGTTACAGTGAAGGGTACTACAACTCTGATTCAGGATGTATATTCAAATGTTATCTTCAATGATAAAGTTACATTCAACACTGAGAAAGTTGCCCTGTTTGACAATGTAGTTTTCAATGATCTGACAGTTGAGATTAATGCCGATGATGTAACAGTAGCATTTGATGAAGTTTCCTTCAACAAGAAGCCAAATCTTTCTTCAACTCTTAAATATGAAGCTACCGCACCTTGGACTGAAGTACATACCTATCAGTGGATTATCAGCGATTCTCATCCTCAAAAGGGTTACTACATCGAGTGTAAGAATGACCTTTCTGACTTGAAGGAATATAATAAGAATAAGGAAATCGGAACATTTGCAGTTAAAGATGTTCAGTATAATGCAACAACCCAGACTTTCGATGGAGATAAGAAGGCTGATGCTAAGAAATATGATGTTGTAGTTATTAATACTCCTCATGCAGCTGGTACCTATACGCTTACTCCTTTTGGAACTGTGGTTGATTTGAGTTCAAAATGTAAGTTCTGGAATGGTACAGCTTATGCTCAAAATGTTGATGCTCTGAATAACATCTGGGGTAAGAAAGAATTTAAGGATGAGGGTGCTTGGTACTCTGTTGTCTTTGCTGATACTCAGTATATCTGGAGAAAGTTGAATGGTGATACCAAGATTTATGTTCTTGTAACAGAATAATTCATTGCTTATTTGAATTAGACTCTATATCTTGCGTCTCTGCTTCAAGCAGGGGCGCAATTTTTTTAGAATCATAAAAAAACACAAAATTTTGGATAGTTCTATTTTTTGCTGTATCTTTGCAGGCAAAAATGAGATATATGGTTAAAAGAATAAGGTTTAGTTGGTTGCTGCTGGGTTTGTTGCTCTGTAGCTGCGATAAGACTATTGAGATAGATTATAAAGATGCAGTACCCCGTTATGCCATTGAAGGCTGGCTGACACCTTTTGAGACGATTGTGCATGTTTGCCAAACACGTAGTATGAGTGACACACTAAACGTTAGTGATATCTCTAATGCCGTTGTTACTGTAACAGATGACGAGGGTCATGTGGAAAAGATTCCTTTTTCTCCAAATTCAGGTGATGGGGGATATTATATTTCGAAATATTCGGGTGATATAGGGCATACCTATCGTTTGGATGTTTCGGTTGAAGATCAGCATTTCTATTCCGTTTCAACCATGCATGATGCGCCAAGAATGACATCTTTTCGTTTGGTTTATCGTGAGATGTTGTCCGAACGTTATATTTTTGCTGATGTACGGATACAAGATTTTCCTAATGAAATAAACTATTATTATCTTCACATGTTTCGTAACGGCATCCCTTATCGTTCAGCTGTGTTAAAGGATGATACAAATCCTAGTGGCGAGTTGCAACAGTTGTTTGCCTTGAATCGTGTGGGTAGTACAGATTGGGACGTATTGCAAGAGGGTGATGAGTTGACTATACAGGCTCGTACCATTGATGAGTCTTCGTATAACTATCTCTATGCTGTATTACAAATGAGTAATACTGCCACTAACCCTCCTGATAATTTTGTAGGTGGTTGTCTGGGCTATTTTAGTGCTTTTTGTGCAATGTCCTATACGATAGTATATCGAGAGTCTGACGTCGTAGAAGATGAATAAAATAATCCCCCGCTGGTGCTCAGCGAGGGATTTCTTTTTTTATTTGTTCTCGGCATCGATGGCCTTGATCTTGTCGCGAACGAGGTTCATCTCGTCCTTCAGTTTCTGTACCTTGCGGTTCATTTCGTCTATCAGACTGTTACCCTTCTTAGAGGAAGCATTCAGGAAGCCCAGATTGTTCTCGTAGGTCTGAATCTCCTGCTTCAGGTTCTCGTACTGACGGAACAAGCGTGCACGCTCGTTGTCAAGGGCATTTTCGCCTCGCTCAGCCACTTGTTTCAGACTCTGCTTGAAATTATTCAGGCGACGCTTTGCTACGCTGATATTAAGGTCTTTGTAGAGCTTGTCGAGTACAGCATGGTATTCTTCGTAAACCTTGTCCTTCTCCTTAAATGGCACATGACCAATACTCTGGTATTCCTCTACGAGTTGCTGAACCTTATCCTGCAGATTATCACCCGTCTCTGTGGCGATGGCCTTAAGCTTTTCGATAACCTGACGCTTCTTTTCGAGGTTAGCACGCTCCTCGCCACGCTGATTACCACCAGCGGCATTACGAGCCTCGAAGAACTTGTTGCAGATGCCCAGGAACTCCTCCCAAAGCTGATCGCCAACTTTCTTCTGTACCATACCAATCGTGCGCCACTCCTTCTGTAGGGCTACAAATTTATCGCTAGTTGATTTCCAATCAGTAGAATCCACTAAAGCCTTGGCCTGCTCGATGAGGGCACGCTTCTTATCTGCATTCTCCTTGAAGGTATCTTTCAGACCCTTGAAATACTGGGCCTTACGACCAAAGAAATCATCGCAAGCGGCACGGAAGCGCTCAAAGATCTTCACGTTCATCTTCTGAGGGGCAAAACCGATGGTCTTCCACTCCGTTTGTATCTCGATAATCTGCTTGGTATGCTTCTCCCAATCGCCACTGCCCTTGTTCTCTTCAGCGGCGATTGCTTCAATCTTCTCGCAGAGAGCGGTCTTACGAGCCAAATTGTCTTCTTCCTTGGCGCGTACACCCTCAAAGTGCTGCTGATGGCGCTTATTGATGACTGTTGAAGCGGCCTTGAAGCGATTCCATATTTCCTCGCGCTGCTCCTTGGCTACAGGACCAATCTCGCGATACTCCTGATGCAGCTTCTGCAACTGGTGGAAGGCACTAATCACATCCTCCTCGTCGGCCAGTTTCTCTGCAGCCTCGCAAAGAGCAGTTTTCAATTCCAGATTCTTTTTGAAGTCGTATTCGCGTGCCTCGCTGTTTAAACGAAGCATATCGTAGAACTGCTCCACATAGAGTTGGTAGTTGCGCCAGAGCTCGTTAGCCTTATCTGCGGGCACATTCTTTATCTCGCGCCACTGCTGTTGCAGCGCTTTAAACTCCTGATAGCTCTTGTTTGCCTCGTCGGGGGTGGTAATCATGGCCTTAATCTTGTCGATAATGGCCAGTTTCTGGGTTAGGTTCTCCTGCTTTTCTGCTTCTTGCTCCTTGAAGATCTTGGCACGACGCTCTTTGATAATGCCCATCTCGGCCTTGAACTTCTCCTCATCCATATCAGGCGTAATCTGATAGGTTTCCGGATCACCTCCAGCATCGAGATAAGCCTTCAACTTGGCTTCACGCTCTGCAATGTGCAGTTTGTAGAACACCGTTTTTAGGTAGTCTACCTCTTCCTTCTGTGGTGTCTCTTCGCCATGAGCAATATCCTGCACACGACGAAGCACCTCAGCCTTGGTTTCGTAAACCTTACGGGGCTGTTCTACTACATTTTCATTTGCTACTTCAGGAGTTTCTTCCTGGATTACTTCTTGTTTTACCTCCTGTTCGAGGATGTTTTCTTGAGAGTCCATCATTTAACTATTAAATTATCTGCGCCTGTAAACAGGCGTACAGGGGTCAAAGGTACAAAAAAAGTAAAGAATAAAGCTTAAAATAAAGTTAAAAGATGCTAAACGAGCCGTTTATGGCGGAAAAACCACCAAGCCATACCTGAAATCATGAGCGAAATCACGATGGCGAAGACAAATCCCCACGTACTATTCTCCATACCGTTAACCAGATTCATACCAAACATAGAGGTGATGAGCGTAGGTATCATCATGATAATCGTCACCGAGGTGAGGGTACGCATCACCGTATTCATATTATTATTGATAATACTTTGGTAGGTATCCATCGTCGACTCTAAAATGTCGGAGTAGATAGAGGTGGTTTCGCGTGCCTGCGACATCTCGATGTTAACGTCTTCAATCAAGTCGGCATCGAGCTCGTCGATCTGTAGTTTGAACTTCAGCTTTTGCAGCAGGTTCTCGTTGCCTCGGATAGAGGTCTGGAAGTAGGTGAGCGAATCTTGCAAACGGCTCAAACCAATCAGACTTTCATTGTTTACTTCGCGATCGAGGTTGCGTTTGGCTTTGTCTACGAGCATTGAAATCTGCTTCAGGCGCTTCAGGTACCAAACGGCACTGCTGAGGAATAAACGGAAAATCATATCGACATGATCAGTGAATCCCACGCCACGCTTTTGCTGGAACGAGAGGAAATCGATCATCATGTTGGTTTCGTAATAACATACGGTGATGGTGACGTCGCGCTTGTGGATGATACCCAAAGGCACAGTAGTATAGGGCGTGCGGCTACGAATCTCCTTCACGTAGGGGATACGCAGGATAATCAGCATCCATCCGTCATCGTATTCATAACGGGCACGCTCATCGGTATCGCTGATGTCCGACATAAAGTAGTCGGGGATATTGAACTTTTCTTCGAGTTCATGCTGGTCTTCATCGGTGGGGCATGTCACCTGTATCCAGCAATTAGGCTGCCACTCTTGGAGTTGGGTCAGTCCGCCTTGGGTGTTCCAGAATGTCTTCATCTTGCTAATCCTTAAAAGAGTTTAGCGGCAAGAGGATTAGCGGTCTTGTCTGCTATCCTCCAGCCTAACAGTTGTTACTATTCGCCGGGTAATCGTCCATAATTTCGTTACTATTTTGATTAAATCGCTGCAAAGATAGTTATTTTTTTGCGAAAACCACAAAAAGTTCTTAGCTTTTTTCTTCTAAGGATGTTTTTTGTCTAAGGAGTAAAGGAGTTTTGGAGTTTTTTGTTATCGATGTTGGCATCGATTCTCCTTTTCTCCTATTCTCCTTAGACAAAAATAGTCCTTAGATTATTTCTGAGGAATATCCTCCAAAGTTTTCTTCAGCAGGGTCCAGAAAGGCTCTACTGTAGCGATAAGTGCGCGCTCGGTGGTGGTATGAGGCGACTTCATTGTGGGACCGAAGCTTACAACGTCGAGGTTAGGATATTTGCCCAAAATTATCGAGCACTCCAATCCTGCATGATCGGCCTGAGTGGTGCCCTCCTCATTGAAGATTTCCTTGTATTCCTTCAGCAACAGCTTCAGAATCTCAGAATCAGGATTTGGATCCCAACCACCATACGAACCACTGGTTGCCACCTTCATGCCAGCCATAGAGAAGCAGCTCTCAAGGGTCTTCACAATGTAATCCTTCATGTCCTCGCGACTAGAACGAGCGAGAATCTTTAGCGAAGCCTTGCCCTCACCGATATTGATGATGGCTAGGTTGCTTGAGGTTTCAACAACGCTGGGGTAGGATGGAATCATACGGAGCACACCATCGTGACAGCCATAGATGGCATTGATAAGGTTGTCTTGAATCTCAACGGGTACCTCCATCTTTGGTGTTTCCACATCCTCGCAGATTACCTCGATGCCGCTCTCGATACCTTTATATTCATCAGTGAAGTCCTCGAGCCAGTCAGCAGCAAGTTCCTTGAGAGCAGCTACATTTTCCTTTGGAAGGGTCAGTATAGCCTCGGCCTTGAAAGGAATGGCATTGCGCATGTTGCCACCCTGCCAAGAAGCTAAACGAGCCTCGCACTCTTCGATAGCCTCGCGAACCAAGCGCACCAACAGTTTATTGGCATTACCACGACCCTCATGAATCTCCAAACCAGAATGTCCGCCACGCAGACCTTTTACGGTAACCTTTACTGCGGCATCGTCGGCATCGGTCTCAACCTCTTTATATTCGAGGGTAGCGGTGATGTCGATACCACCAGCAGAACCAATCACAAACTTGCCCCAGGTCTCAGAGTCGAGGTTCAACAGAATATCACCATTCAACTCACCTGCAGGCAGTGCATTGGCACCAAACATACCAGTTTCCTCATCGGCAGTAATCAGAGCCTCTACAGGACCATGCTTCAGACTCTTGTCTTCCATCACAGCCATAATAGCTGCTACACCCAGACCGTTATCGGCTCCTAGTGTTGTGCCCTTAGCCTTTACCCACTCACCATCAATCCATGGTTGGATGGGGTCGGTCTCGAAGTTATGGGTGCTCTCTGGTGTCTTCTGTGGCACCATATCCATGTGGGCCTGCAGGATAACGCCCTTTTTGTTTTCCATACCGGGACTGGCTGATTTGCGCATCACAATGTTGTTAGCAGAGTCCTTGAAGGCTTCAACGCCAGTCTGCTTGGCAAAGTCGAGCAGGAATTGCTGTATCTTCTCCAGATGGCCTGAAGGACGTGGAACCTGTGTAAGTGCATAAAAGTTCTTCCAGATGCACGCTGGGTTTAAGTTTTTAATTTCACTCATAGTTATATTGTCTTAGGGTTTAAACGTTTCGTAAACAGGAGGGCTGCCCAGGCGTAGATACCCAAGGCGATGACGAGAAGCGTCTGTACGGTATGTACGATGAGTACGAACCACAAAGCTTGTTCATCGGCTACACCATAGAGAATCAGCATGGTCTTGATAGCAAAATGCCAAGGACCTGCACCATTGGGCGTAGGTACGATGACAGCGAAATTGGCCACCACGAATGATACCAATGCACAACCTAATCCCAGATTCGCTGTAAAGTCAAAGCAGAAGAACGTCAGGTAGTAATGCAAAAAGTACATCACCCAGATGCCCACAGAGAAGAACAGATAGAGCGGCAGGTTCTGAACCCCCCTCAGGGAGAGTACGCCTTCCCAGATACCACTTAAGGTCATCTTCACCTTATTATATATAGAGAAGTTCTTCAGCAAGAAATGTAACAGGATAAGAACGGCAACTGTACAGATGGCTGTCACAAGCCAACCCGTAATGGAGAAACCGCTCAGGATGCGATCGAGCGAAGTGCCTGTTTTCTGGAAAAACGTGCCGAAGGTACTCATAGCCAAAAGCAAGATAATGCCAGAATAGCTCATTACAATCAGACTATCGACGGCACGCTCGGTAACAACCGTTCCCAATGCCTTAGAAAACGAGCACCCGTCGTAGCGCTTCAGAATCCCACAACGTGTAAACTCACCGATACGTGGTATGATCAGGCTTGCTGCGTAGGAGATGAATACAGCGTGGATACAGACGGAAGATCTTATTTTTAGTGGAATGTGGGATGTGGAATGCGGAATGAGATTCTTAGATATCGGGTCCAGCGTTTGTTTCCATCGCCAACCACGAAACATCTGTGCCAGAATGCCAAAGGGAAACGAGAGGAGCATCCACGTCCAGTTCATCTCTTCTGTCAGGACACGGTTGATGGTTGAGAAATCCTCGCCACGATACATCCACCACAAAATAGCACCGCCCAAAACAAAGGGAAGTACTACTTTCAAGACGTTCGCAAGTATGCTTTTCGTTTCCATGGCGGCAAAATTACGAAAAAGAAATGAAAAGTGAAGAGCGAAAAGTGAAAAGTTGCTTTGCCTTATGTTTTTTTACCTTTTTTTTCTTACCTTTGCACCCAAATGAAGCAAGTAAGACCCAAAAAGAATCTAGGTCAGCACTTCCTGACCGATCTGAATATCGCCAAGCGTATTGCCGATACCGTCGACGAGCCGTTTGCAGAGTTACCAGTCTTGGAGGTTGGTCCAGGTATGGGTGTGATGACGCAGTTTCTGGTAGAAAAGCCGCGTCCGCTGAAAGTGGTGGAAATCGACCGTGAGAGTGTGGCATATTTAAAAGCGACTCTTTTTCGGGAACAAGAAAACCCCATCATTGAAGGCGATTTTCTTCGCATGGATCTTCGTGAGGTATTCGACGGGCAACCTTTTGTTCTCACAGGCAACTATCCCTACGACATTTCTTCGCAGATATTCTTCAAGATGCTCGACAATAAGGACCTGATACCTTGTTGTACAGGCATGATTCAGCATGAGGTGGCTGTACGTATGGCCTCGAAGCCTGGCAATAAGCAGTATGGTATTCTGTCGGTGCTCATTCAGGCCTGGTATCATGTAGACTATCTCTTCACAGTAGAACCAGGGGTGTTTAATCCGCCTCCAAAGGTACAGAGTGCCGTTATCAGGATGACACGTAACGAAGTAACAGACCTTGGTTGCGACGAACAATTGTTTAAGCGTGTGGTCAAAACCGTGTTTAACCAGCGTCGTAAAATGTTGCGTGTTTCTTTAAAACAAATCTTTAATGGTGTGCAAAGTGCATCGGCAACTTTCTTCGAAGATCCGATGATGACGCGTCGTCCAGAACAGTTGTCGATATCTGAGTTCGTGGAATTGACGAATAAGGTAGGAAAAGAGCTGTTATCGAGCACAACTTAGTTGTGTTCGCACACAATCTATTGATTTACATCAAAAGAAGGGCGTTTTTTGCAGAAAAACGCATCCTAATCCATTGTCGATTGCAAAAATCGTCGTACCTTTGCAGTGTCAAAAGAAAAAATGACACACATAGTTTGATTTAGGTTTTAGTTAGAGTTAATAGTTAGTTAGAATTTTAGGTTTTAGGTTTATTAGTTTTGATTGGCAATAGGTATTTCTAAGGTGTTAGAAAAGAAGATTGCAAGTAAGGATAACAGACGCAGTGGTGACACTCCGTTTTTATCAAAGAAAAGGTTTTTAGTTATTCATAGATTGTTGGTGCCGCCCTTGAGTCGTTGATGACCCTTGAGCGGCTTTTTTATGCGGTATAGGAAGATGATGCCTCTGAAGGTGAGCTCGATAGCCATTGCTGTCCAGACGCCTTTTAATCCATACTTTGGTGCCAACGATGCAGCCAGTGTTAAGCGAACGGCCCACATCGAAAAAAGACTCATGACAGCTGGTACAACGGTGTCACCAGCACCGATAAATACACCATTGGCTACGATAGAGGCTGCAAACATCGGTTCTGCCCAGGCTTCGATACGAAGCACCTCTGTGCCTTGCGCTATCACTTCCTCTACAGGCGACATGATCGCCATCAGCTCAGGGGCGAATATCCACATCAGAATACCCATAACGGTCATAACCGTCATACCCAGTCCTACTGACAAGTGCGCAAACGAGCGTGTCAGCAATTGCTGGCCAGCACCAAGGCCCTGTCCTACCAGAGTAGTCGCAGCTTCGGCAATGCCATATCCAGGCATGTAACAGAGACTTTCTACCGTAATGGCCAGCGAGTGGGCTGCAATAGCGATGGTACCCAGTGGCGCCACAATCAGCGTGCTCACAATCTGGGCACTACCCATCAGCAAGTGCTGTATGCCCATCGGTGCCCCGATCTTAACGGCTGTGCTAATCGTCTCTTTTCTAGGTCTGAAAGAGCCTGGGCGACCTACCAGTGAGAGCATCTTCGACCTTACCAATAGGAAATAGAGCATCAGACAAGCCGTAATAAGCATCGCTAAACCCGTGCCCACTGCAGCACCTACTACCCCCATGTCAAGTACATATATAAAGATGTAGTTGAAGATCACATCCATCACACACATACCGATGTTCAGCATCGACGGAATCTTCATGTTGCCCGAACATTTCAGCATCGAACCAGCCAGACCCTCCATCTGGAAGAAAATGCCACAAACCCCAAAGATGGCGAAATAGAGAGAGGCATCATGGGCAATCTCGGCAGAACCGCCCAACCAGTAGGGTAGATGAGGGGCGATGATAAGCGAAACCGTGGAAACAAACAGTGCCCAGATCAAGCAGCAAACCATCGATTGTCGTAGTACCCGTCGCGCCCCTTCAAAATCGTTGGCTCCTATAAGATGCGCTACCTGAACGGAGAATCCTAGCGAGGCTGCGTGGGATAAACCACCCATCAGCCAGCCTGTGGTTTCTACCAGTCCGATAGCTGCTGAGGCTTTGGCGCCCAGATGTCCCACCATCGACGCATCGATAAAGAACATGACTGTGGCTGAAATCTGTGCCAGAATAGAGGGAATACTCAAACTCACGATGAGCCAAAGCCTTTCGCGCTGCGTCATCGTACGTCCTTCTCTGATATACGATAAGAGTAATTCGCTGTTTTTTACCTTCTTCATCTACGCCAGATGAAAAGAAAGTTCAGAATAAGTATCGAGAGCATTGCAAGGAGAAGCACTACGATAATCTGGAAACCATACGTAATTCCCAGCATATCAATCGTGCGACATGGAACCACAGTTACCATCATCCAGTCGGTATATTTCAAGGGCGTGAAGAACAGATAGCTTTCTTGTCCGTCGAAGAAGAATTTCTTCTCGCTTTCCTTCTCGCTGACGGTTCCCTTTTTCATCTTCTCAATTAACATTTCAATGTCGAAATCGTCTGTACCCTTCAAATGATTGAAGAATACCTCCTCCATCACGCGACTTCCTATTGGATGGGTTATGAATGTGCCGTTGCGATTAATAATATAACTCTGCGATTTCAAACCGTTCGCGTCTGATACATAACCCGTAGCATTATAGGTGCTGTCTGTCTCAGCCAACTTCTGTGTCAACCAGTCGAGCGATACATCGGCTCCCAGCACGGCAATCGCTTTTCCCTTGGAATCATGTATAGGCACCATGTAAGCCGCCAGCGTCGTCTTATTATCATAACCATCGTAGAAAGGCTCCGACCATTTGGCCGTGTCGCCGTCGATTACGCTACGAAACCATTTGGTATCCTGATAGTCATAGTCGGCATCGCCTTTTTCTTCAATATTAATCTCTTCTCTATTGGCTGGGTTACGCCAGGCAAAAGGACAGAACTTATGACCTTTCTTCGGATAGTAGTCGGGTATGAAGTTGATACCGCAGCTGTGCACGCGGGTTCCACTTCTTACGATTCGCTCCATCACGTACTTATGGTTGTCAGGGTTATCCAGGTCATGCTCCAGATAGTACACGTTATTGGTAACCAAGACGTACACATCTGAAAGCACCCTTCGCGTATATTCGTAAGTGATAAGCATCTTGTTATGGAAATTTTCGGCATAGAGAGAATTGATCGTCTTCAACGAATAATTGAAGAAGAAATACGAAACACCGGCTACGATAAGAAGCATCCAAATAGCGAGTTTGCCAGTGATTTTCCATGCTAAAAGATGACCTTTCTCTGTCATAATTGCCTTTTTCTGAGTGCAAAGGTAAGCAATAATCCCCAAACTTCCAAATAAATATCATAGGGTAAAGACTTTTTGTGCGTTTAAATATTGTTAAATACTAGTCTTTATTCTTATTTATTTGTAATTTTGTAGCCAATAAAAGTTTTGTATGCATAGACTAAGGTGGTTTTGTGTAAGTCTTTTGATGTTGCTGTCGGTTATGGTGGTAGCACAAGATAAGCATTTGCAATTAGAGCAATTGCGTTCGGATATGTACCGCCTTTACAGCCTTGACAGTTTGCAGCGATTCATGGATACCACTACCAAACTGAAAGAAGTGGCCCTGGCCGTGGGTGACGAAAAGACTTTCTATCGGGCATGGGCCAATCAGGCGCTTTACATCTTCAGAAAGAAAGACCGCAAAGAGGGTCAGGCCATGCTGGAAGAGTTGCGTAAGTATGCTTTGGCAAAAGACAGTAAGTTTGGTATCTATTGTGCCACATCGGTTAACATCTCGATACTGAGCATGCTCAAAATCGACGATAAGCTTGAAGAGGCATATCAGGAATGCATCAACTACGTGCATCGCTACTTCCCAGAAGAAAGTGCCGCAGCAGACTATTTAGGGCTGGCGCGAATATATTTTAACCACCATAAATATCCGCAGGTGATGGAAATGGCCCAGAAAGCACTGAAAGAACCGAAATTAAATGACTCACACCACCAGTCGGCACTCGCTTACTTGTGTATTGGCTATTCCCACATGCCTGAAGATCAGTTCGACCTGCAAACATACAACCAATACTATGAGGAGTTTAAGAAGTTCAAGCAGAAAACTGGTCGCGACATCGGTATGAACGGCATTGTAGACTACTACTACTACCGATTGAACAATAATCCGCAAAAAGCTTTGGAAGCTGCAAAGGGGATGAAAATGGCATTGAACAGACTTACCTATGTGGCATCTGCCTACGAAATGCTTGATAGTTTTAAACAGGCTTTTTACACTTTGAAGGCATATAAAAAACTGACAGACTCGTTGAATACCGAAGAAGGTAAGAAACTGGCCACTGAGCACGCCTTGCAACTGAACATTGCCAGGGCTGAAAGCGAGGCCAAGGACTTGCGCATAGCCAATCAGGTACTTGAGTTGGCGCATAAAAACGACGAGCTGGCACAGAGACGACTGGAGGAAGAGGCGCTGAACCTGTCGCTCCAGAAGCGTGAAGCAGAGTTGAGCAATATTGCTATAAAACTCAGAAACGATAGTCTGGATCATTATAATAAGGACCTGAAAATATCGGAATACAAGTCGAAGCTCGAAACACAGCAGCAAAAAGAGCAGGCTAAGAAATTACGCCTGTACTCGATAGCCATTATCGTTTTGATTGTAGCAGCTTTCCTCCTCAGCTACTTCTATCGCCGCCAGAAACACCTGAGAGAAATACAGTCAGCTTACAATAAGCTGGAGGACGCCTATGAACAGTTAGAGACTACCACCAAGGCCAAGGAGCGCATAGAAAGTGAGTTGCGTATTGCCCGCGATATACAGTGGCGCATGTTGCCTCATGTATTCCCTCAGCGTAAAGATATAGATATGTTCGCCATGATGACGCCAGCCAAGGAGGTTGGTGGCGATTTGTATGGCTATGCTTTGATCGACGATATGCTTTATTTCTGTGTAGGCGATGTCAGTGGAAAGGGCGTGCCTGCAGCCCTCTTTATGGCAGAGGTCACACGTATGTTCCGTACACTGGTCGATGGTAAACTAATGCCTTCTGTCATTGCTACGCGTTTGAATCATGCTCTGTCGGAAGATAACGAGCGGGGAATGTTTGTTACCATGTTTATCGGTCTTATCGACCTAAAGTCGGGTCACATGGATTATTGCAACGCAGGTCATAATCCGCCCTTGCTCGATGGTGAATTTATGCAGATGGAAACAAATGCGCCCATTGGTCTGTGGCCAGAACTCAATTATGTGGGAGAAAAGATTGATAATATGCGTGGCAAAACTCTCTTTATATATACCGATGGCATCAACGAAGCCGAGAATATCCACCAGGAACAGTTTGGCGACGACCGTTTGCAGGCCTTATTAAAGATGGATCTTGGTAATGCCCAGCAAACATCAGAGGCGATCCACAAAGCAGTAGAAGAATTCGTGGGCGAGGCAGAACCCAGTGATGACCTCACGAAAATGTGCATTAAGATGAAATAAAAAATAATCCCCTGCCAATTAGCAGAGGATTATTTTTAGTGCTTATTTTATTTTTACTTCAGGTTCTTGATTTCAAGAGCGGGCTTGTACTCGGGGTCGATAACGAGAATCTGGTCTGCATATTCCTTAGCTTCAGCTACCTTCTTGTTGATGTATGAGTTGAACATCATGTAGTGGTAAGCGGTCTTCAGCATGGTGTCTTCACCTCTGCTGCGATCGGTCTTGTTGCCAAGGAGTTCGATTACCTTCAGGTAGTCGGGCTTAGCCAGGCTGTTCTTCATGTTGTCGTCGAGCTTGTTCACGTTGCTGGCTGCCATATAGGTGGCGTAAACCTGCTGGATGGGGAACTTCTCACCAGCCGCACGGAAAAGGTCAACTGCCATCTGGAGCATCTCAGCCTTCTTGGCGGGATCGGCATCACCATACTTTGAGTAAATGTTTGCCAGACCTTCGTGATCGTCGAAGTTTACATCGGGTTTGCATGCGAGGTAGTCGTTGTAGTACTTGATGGCCATCTCGAACTCCTTCTCCTTCAAGTAAGAGTCAGAAACGGTCTTAAGGATGGCCCAGCGCTTGATCATTGAAGAGTCGTTAACGAGCTCGAGAGCCTTGTCAAACTGTTTGTAAGCATTGGCGTTGTCCTCGAGTGCCTGATAGATCAGAGCGGTATAGAAGTGATCGTACTCAGAGAACTTGGCTGAGTCGGTCTCGTTGAAGTACTTGTTGATGTACGACTTAGCAGCTTCGTAATTCTTCAGCTCGTAGTTAGAGAACATAGCTAGACGGTTGAATGTCGGGTTGCGTGGCTCGAGCTTGATACCTGCCTCAGCAGCGTTGAGGGCATCCTGGAAGTGACCAGTAAAGTAGCTACAACGTACGAACTCGTTAAGACCGCTCTTGTCGAGCTTGCTGATGTCTGCCTTTTTATAGTTCTCGTAAGCCTGCTTCTCGTCGCCAGCCAGCATGTAGATATGAGCGGTGAAAGCGTCAATATCCTCATTGGGGCAGTTAACCTTCATGTCCTGCAACTTCTTAGCAGCCTGAGAGGGGCTGATTTTACGATATACCATAGCCCACTTCTTGTAACCCTCTGGATTCTTGGGGTCGAAGTTGATGGCCTGGTTGTAGTAACCTGCAGCCTTACCACCATCGGTACCGTAAGCCGACTCGATGTCGCCTAACAGCAGATAGGCGGGAGCATACTGATACTTGGGCTTGCCAGCTTCGTTGGCGTAGTTAGCAAACTTGATGGCACCTGCTGTATCCTTCTGCTCGAAGTAGGCGCGAGCGATCTTCATCAGAGCAGCTGGATCCTTCTTGTTCTTTTTGTAGGCGTTCTTGGCGAGATCGGCTACATTGGGAGCCTTTGACTTAATACCATCGAGAGCAGCGTTGAGTTCTGCTTCCTGAGCGTTAGCGGTGGCGCTGAAACCTGCCAGCAGCACACTCATCAAAAAATACTTAATTGCTTTCATCTTTGTTTTTTGTTTGTAATTAGTTTCATTATTCTCTTTTCACGATCACATTCCTGACGTTCATATTCGCTGTTTGTGGCAGCAAGCCTGAGCGCAGGATGATTTTCTGACCCTTTGGCAACTGGATAAAGTGCGTAAAGCTGGATGGTATGCCGTTACGCGTATCGTTGAGCAGGGCGTAGATAGTACGGCGAAGGGGGTAATTGCCGTTGTATAGATAGTACTGATAGGGTTTCCAGCTGTTGTATTTCTCAGCTGTCTTCATTTTAGATACACCCATCACGGATATATTCTTCTTAAAGGTGACATTGGTGGTGTCGCGCTTGTCGTTAAGCCAGTTGCTGCCGATGATGCCGAGCGAATTCTCGTGCTTCTCGACATAGTCGATAACGGCTGCACTGGTTTGTACGGCACCGATGTTCTTAGCATTGAACTGCTGACCTCCGAGGATGGAGTCGACACACCAACGCACGGTGCTTGACAATGGATTGTCGAACACGACGTCGATTTCGCCAAGTTTGCTCTGGGGATAGATGTCCTTCCAGCTGCTGACCTCTCCCTTCAGGATACGTGCAAAATCGGTAACGGTGATGCATGAGTCGGGATTGGCATTATTGACGATGATAGCCAGACCGTCGTACGCGATGGGAATCGCTCTTGGCATGTACTTGCGGTCTATCAGATTCTGGCGCTCCTTAGCGGTGAAATCACGCGTGGTAAAGGCGAGCCAGGTTTCGAGCTTCATCACTTTCTTAATGGCATCCTGCTCGTTGATGTAGACAGGGGTGATGGAGTCGAGCGTCTGATTGGTAAAATAATACAGCTCTTCGTCAAGGATAGGGTAGAAGCTTTCGTCGGCCACGAAGAAACTTGCGGCCTTCTGATAAGCTGCCTCCTTTTCAGGATTAGGCTTGCTCCCACATCCTGAGAGCAAGCCTAATATAAGTGTTAATCCAATAAATTTATAGAATGCGTTCATTTTGCAGATTAGAGATTACTGAAGACGGAAGGTTACAGGTACGGTGTACTTTACACGTACTGCAGATCCGTTCTGCTTACCAGGAATCCAGTGTGGCATTGACTTAACAACGCGCTGTGCCTCCTTGTCGAGTGAGGGGTCAACACTCTTCACAACCTTTACGTCGGTGATAGAACCATCACGCTCTACAACGAAGGTTACG
The DNA here is from genome assembly GCA_905234145.1 of uncultured Prevotella sp. Classification (GTDB taxonomy): domain Bacteria; phylum Bacteroidota; class Bacteroidia; order Bacteroidales; family Bacteroidaceae; genus Prevotella. The sequence goes on from CAJOGK010000012.1 coordinate 53,462, forward strand.
ATTACACGACCCTGTACACCGTTCTCCTCGGCTACTACTGGATACTTGATATTCTTCGACAGATACTCGAACAGAGCTGAAGGACCGCCTGGGAACTGAGGCATTTCCTCTACAACGTCGAATACCTTCGACTCCTCTACCTTTGGTGGCTCTGGCTCAGCAATTACTTCCTTAGCCTTCAGCACCTCACCACCAGTCTCATCGTTACCCTCTACGTTGAAGGCACCGATAGCGGTGTTGGTTTCCTGGAGTTCTTCCTGAGACTTCATCTCCTGCTCTTCCTTCACCTCGTTATCCTTCTTAATTTCAGGAACGGTGAATGCTACAGAGCTCTTGACGCGCTCAATCTCAATCTTCTCTGGCTCTGGCTCATCCTTCTTCTCAGCCTTTGCTTCCTTCTTCTCAGCCAGGCTAGCCAACTCAACGTCGGCCTCGATGGCTGCATTCTGTGCTGCAATGTAGTTTTCGATAGAAACCTTTGCATATACAACAGCAGCGATGATGATGAAGGCTGCAAACATAACGAGAATAGCCTTAAGGTTACGGATACCCGTATTCTTGCGCAATTGATAAGCTCCATAAGCCTGGTTTTTGCCCTCAAACACGAGGTCAACCCAGCCATTGTCAATAAGATCTATTTTTGCCATAGTTCTTTCTACTTTTTAGGGGTTAATCACTTGACGCCAGCCTTCTCAATGAGTGCCTTATCGTCGTCACTCATCTTGTCGACATTGTCAATGACGTACTTATCAATATTGCTAATCAGCATCTCATCGAGGGCTGCAACCATATTTTCATAGGTAGCAGTGTTGAGAGGACGGATAATAACAGTCATGGTAGGAACCTTTTCGCCAGAGGGGAGTTCACCCTTCTTAAGCTTCTTCAGAGCCTCCTGATACTGCTCTTCGGTCATCTTAGAGCCGAACTTTGTCTTCTCGGCATCAAGCTCCTTCTTTGCAATCTTAATCTTTGCAATTGGGTTGATACCTTCCTCAGTAGTATGCTCGTTGAGCACCTTCTCAATACCTTCCTTACCATAAGTGGTGGGCTTTACGCATGAAGGATCGTCGTAGTTGGGCAGACCAGCTATGTACCATACCTTATCGTTAGAACCCAGGTAAAGGGTAATGGTGTGAGAAGCCTTAGTTACCTGCTTCTGTTCTTCGTTCAACTGTGATGTGTCATCGTTAGATGGCATGGTCAGCTGCATAGCCTGCGGCTTGGCCAGTGTAGTACACAGCATGAAGAAGGTGATCAAAAGCATCATCATGTCTACCATTGGCGTGAAGTTCACGCGGGTATCCATTTTCTTCTGCTTGGATAGATTCTTTTTTGCCATAATACTACTAGTCGTTTAAACGTTTAACATCGAGGTTTGTAATGAGCTGGAAACGGTTCTCGCTCATGTCCTGAAGTTCCGACATCAACAGCTTGATAGCTGCATAAGGGGTCTTAGAGTCGCACTTGATGGCGAGCTTAATGTCGGGGTTCACATCGCGGGCTGTAGCAACCCACTCCTGGAATTCGCTCTTGCCTCCCTTGATACTGTCAAGTGGCAGACCGAGCTTCTGGATGGCCTCACTCATCTTCTCGGGCTCGAGACTGAGGTATTGGGGGAGCTGAGCCATGCTGGCGCCTACCATAGCATCCTCACGGAAGTGCTTAATCTGGGTAGCGTTCAGCTGAACACCGAACTTATCGGTCATTGCGTCCAGCATTGCCTGCATGTTGTTCTTGTTTTCCGTACCGCAGAATACCTTACCTTCTGGCGTCACCAGAATGTTCAGCACATCCTGCTCTGGAATCTTCAGCTCTGACACTGAGTTAGGCGCGGTGACTGATACTGGTTCCGGTGTCAAGAATGTTGAAGTCAACATGAAGAAACACAGAAGCAGCGTCATC
>CAJOGK010000013.1 GCA_905234145.1 uncultured Prevotella sp.
AAGAGGTTGTGGCAGTGTTTCAGTAGATTAAATAATTATTCCCAAGTATCGAGATAGGTGACGTGGGTAACGAGGTATTCTTCAACACCATGCTTACCGTCGGCACCGCCAATGCCCGATTTCTTCACACCAGCGTGGAAGCCCTGGATAGCCTCAAAGTGCTCACGATTGATATAGGTCTCGCCAAATTCCAACTCACGGCATGCCTTGACAGCCATGTTCAGATCCTTTGTGAAGATGGATGAAGCAAGACCATACTCGCAATCATTAGCCCACTCAATAGCCTGATCGATGGTGTCGAATTCAACAAGTGGAATAACGGGGCCAAAGGTTTCCTCGTGGATGATGTCCATATCCTGACGGCAATTGTCGAGCACGGTAGCTGCGTAGAAATAGCCCTTTTCACCCACACGGTGACCACCGCAAAGCAGTTTTGCACCTTGCTTGATGGCGCGCTCTACCTTCTCGCTGACACTCTCCAATGCGCGAGCCTCTACCAATGGACCCATGTCTACGCTCTCATCAGCACAAACATCGCCCACCTTTACAGCTGCCATCTTCTCTACCAGAATCTTTGTGAAGGCTTCCTTCACCTCTTTCTGTACATATACACGCTCTGCATTGTTGCAAATCTGACCGTTGTTGCCGATACGACTGTCTACAATCCACTGAGCGGCACGCTCTAGGTCGGCATCCTTCATAACGATAGCAGGGGCTTTTCCACCAAGTTCCAGACTGACTTTGGTAATGTTCTTGGAGGCTGCTGCCATAATGCTCTCACCTGCGCTAACAGAACCTGTAACACTTACGATATCGATCTTGGGTGATCCTGCCATCTCATTACCGATAACACTGCCTCGGCCTGTCACAATGTTAATAACACCTGCGGGAAGTCCGATTTCGTCGATAATCTTTCCAAATTCGGTACAGTTCTCGGGGGTGAGTTGTGAAGGCTTGATGACGATGGTACATCCTGCAATGAGGGCTGCACCAGCCTTACGGGCGATGAGGAAGAAGGGGAAGTTCCATGGCAGGATACCTGCTACCACACCGATCGGCTTCTTCGTCAACAGAATCGTCTCGTTAGGGCGGTCGCTAGGGATAATCTCACCTTCGATATGGCGAGCGAAAGTGGCCATATACTCGAAGTAGGCAATTGTAGCGCCAACCTCGATAGAAGCCCAAGTGCGAGTCTTTCCCTGCTCGCGCATGATAATCTCCGTAAACTCCTTCTCGCGCTTCTTAATGCCCTCGGCCATCTTCAGCAAGTAGCCTGCACGCTCAATAGCAGGGGTTTTTGCCCATGCTTTCTGAGCAGCACGAGCTGCGTCCAAAGCACGGTTCACATCTTCGATGGTTCCTTCTGGCTGACGGGAGATAACTTCCTCTGTCGAAGGGTTCAACACATTGATCCACTGGCCGTTCGAACTCTCACAGAACTGGCCGTTAATGTACATTTTTAAGTCTTTCATAAACGATTGTTTTTAAATGAGTTATTGATTTATTTTCTCTACTAGAGTAACTTTAGAACGGAGGCCACTGGGTACAGGCGACCAATGGGCATAAGTAGTCTTCTTATAATTGATGTCGACCACATTGATCTCGTTGAATTTGCGCCAGGGGATACCTTGGCGATCCAGATGGGCGATGCGGTTGGCGGGGAGGTTGGTCACCTCGATACGCAACTGATTGGTACCTTTCTGAAGGGCATTGACACAGTCGAGTACAAAAGGTACGGCCCATGCACAGCCGATGAATTGGCCGTTCAGATAGACGCGTGCTGACTCGCGGACATCGCCAAGATCGATGAGCCAATGCTTCTTCGCCTGTGCGCCCGATAACTTGAATGTAGTAGCATAAACACCAGTGCCCATGGTTATTGCAGCCGAATCGCTGAGGGTTTCCCATGTCTGAAGCGTATCTAACTGGAAAGTATCTTCCACACGTGGACATTCGTCGATAAACGACAGCGACCAAGGTCCTTTGACCTCAAATGATTCGGCAGTTTTTTGCTGAATGGACAGGCTTGCTTCACTCTGAGTAGATGATGTCTGGAGGATACGGCTTTCGCCTGAACGGAGGTTGATGTGCAACTTACCATCGCAAACATCAGCAGGATAAATGTCACCGTTCATCGGGTTGAACCATGTGGCACCCTTGAAAGGAATTGCTAAAGCGACGTCTCCATTGATATCGTTGGGCGTGAGATTGGCAATAAAGAAGTGCCAACCATCAGACGTCTTACGACGGATAGTGCGTAAACCCAACTCTGTTTTCATGGATTCAGACTGGGCAAACTGAGCCATCGCTGTTGCTGATTCGCCATAGATAATGTACTGGCTGACGGGTGCGAGCAGGGCTTTAAGGCGATTGTCGATGGTGGTACCGCTAGGAATGATGAGTGCCCGATAGCTTGTGCCGCCTTCGGTGACCAGTCGTCCGTCTTCAATGTGTAGTTTCGCCAACTGGCGGTCGCTGATATAGTCGCAGTCGTAGCCCAGACTGTCGATGGCAAGGATGCTCTTGATGAACTGTGGTGCTTTCTCATCCATCGAGTGGATGTCGAACTGCATCAGCAGGTCTTTACCACGCTGTCGCCACATATCCCTGACGGGCAGATAAACCAGAAAATCATTATCAGGCTGACCTAGCTGCAGAAAACTCTGGCAACGCTCGATATACTTCATTAAATAAGGTGCATCGCGCCAGATGGAGTTGGTAGGACTCATGTCTACAGAGGCATAGAACTTCCAGCCTGGCCATGGGTCATCCTTCGGCGTATAGCATGAGCCGTGAAAATAGACGTGGTTCACACCGCAGGTGAACATCAGGTCGAGATCGGGCTTCATCTGCGACAGACTGGTACGGAAATGCTCCGTGAGCCAGGTGAAGGTTTCACTCGACGTGAACGGCTTACCCATGACATGAGCTGCCGAAGAGGCGTACTTCAACATCGATACATCGCTGAAGTTCTTGCGGGTCATACCAGGATCGGTTCGCAGGCCTTTGATGCCAAATTCTGACAGTCCGAAACCTTCGATCTCAGGGATATCAACAGCCGCATAGAGGTCGAGCAGATTAGCAGGGGAACCGTGAGCCTGATTGCGCACTTTGACCCCGTGTTGATGGGCCCATGCCACCCATTGCTGGGTGAAATTCTCGAGTAGCAGGTCGGAGAGCGTCTCGCGGTAATCGCAAAGCACCTGGTTGCCATCATCCACCTCGCCTAGAAGCTCTGGCAGTTTGGTGCGCAGGTCGTAGCCGCGGCGCTTTTGGAACTCATCGAAGAGTGTGGGTGTCCAGTTAGCGTTGTATACCTCGTATGAATCATTGAAGAAGGTATGGGGGTAGGGCACGCCAGAAGTAGCAAAAGCCTGTTCAAAGCGGTCGAGGTAGTGGTGCACGGCATCACGGTCGAAATGATCGACCACCCAACCCTCGCCACCAGGGGCTGCTCGCTTCACTTTCTGCTTGGTGCGTCCTATCTCAACGTTGTACTTGTGAACACCGTTGATGAGTGTATCCTTGAAGATAGCCTTACAGGCAGCCTGTTCTAATGAAATATGTGGACCACCGAAGGGCCAGCCAGTACCGCAGTTCATATCAACCTCTATACCCAGTGGTTTCGAGATGTCCTCTACGTCTTTCAGTGCCTGCATCCATTCTGGCGAAAGGAACTGGATATTGTTTTTGTCGTTCCCCTTCACGCCATAGAGCGGTGTAATCTCTACGGCACCAATGCCTACACGGGCATATTCCGAAAGGTTCCATTGGAGGTTCTCTTTATCAACAGCTGATCCCAGCCACCACCAACGGGTGCCTGGCTTAGCCTCGGGAAGCGGTGTTGGCCATTGCTGAGCGCTTAAAGGTAAAAGGGTAAAAAGGTAAAAAGGTAAACTTATTACCAGCCTTTTTGCCCATTCTTTTTTAATGATCATCATGCGTTTTACTTTTTTACCTTTATTAGTTTATAGTATTCTGTCAAACCGAGCAGATAACAGCCTGTGCCGTAGTCTTCGAAATCGGGGACGCGGGTAAAGGTTACGGGTTGTCCTGCTGAGGGATCCTTACCTGTGCCTTGGTTCCATCCGAGGAAGCCGTCGCTATGCAGGCAGGAGGCCAATGCCTGCCAAGCCTTGTCGCATGCTGGGCGATAGGTGTCAGCCTTGAGAATACCCTTCTGAATGCCCCAAGCCATACCGTAGAGGAAAAGAGCAGTACCTGTCATCTCTGGGTCGGGATAGACGGCATCGCTCACCAGACTGGCACGCCAGAATCCATCGTCGTGCTGACAGTTGAGCAGGGCTTTCGACATGAGGATGAAGTCTTTCTTAAACACCTTGTAGGCCTTGTCCTTGGGTGACAGTTCATTCATGCTGCGTACCAGGGCTGCATAAACCCAGCCGTTGCCTCTGCTCCAATAGCAGTTCTTGCCATCGGGCTCCTTGTAGGGGGGCACATAGTCCTTGTCGCGCCACCAAAGTCCCTCTTTCACATTGAAACAACCGCCACCGCACTCGTTTCTGCTCCACAGATAGCTGTTCAGACCATAATCGAGATATTGTTTTTCGCCTGTGATGGCATACATCTTGATATATACAGGTAAGGCCATCTGAATGGCATCAATCCATGTCCAGTAATTGACACGACCAGAAGCCATCTGTTTCTGCAGGTTCTCTTTCGTTGGCTCTAAAGTACCCTTGCCATTCAGTTGATAGAGCTCGATGTAGGTCTGTTCGCAACACTGGTCATCGGCATCGGTGGTCTTCACACCGTTGCGAGGTGTCCATTTGTGGAAATCAGCCCATTTTGTGGCATAGTCAACATAGCGCTGCTGAGGATCAACAGCGTTCAGTGCCATCAGGCCCTCATAATAGACGGCGCGAGTCCAGAGTGAACTAGGACGTATCTTTCCGACATTGGTCGCTAAGGTGGGGTCAGCATACTTCGCCATGAAGTAATCATTTGCTTTCTGTGCAGCCTGCAGAACATCAGTCTGGGCTGATGCCGTCATCGTACAGATGAGGGTCAGGGTTAATAGAATTTTCTTCATCTTGATCATGTTATTACTTTGTTATGAGTTTCGTTACAACGGTTTTGAAATGAGGTGAACTCGTAGTGAGCGTTACCTTTGAAGGATGTCTACCGGCACGGAGGATGACTAAGGCAGAGCCATGCCACAGCCTACGATGGTTGGTGACATTGAGTTCTTCACTATTGATATCGCCATTGCTGACGGCAACAATACTGGCATCGCCTTCAAGGTCAAATGACAATTCGTCATCAGCCATCGAAACCAACCGACCTTTGGCATCTACAGCTTGAATATAGAGGTGTTGCAAATCCTGACCGTCAGCTTGCCAGTTGATAGTATCTGGGGTGACGATAAGCTTGACAGCCTTACCTGTGGGCTCTATCTTATGACGTGCCACAGGCTTTCCTTCGTTATAGGCCACAGCCTCAAGTTTTTGATCGGCATAGCTCACACCGCTCCATTTTACTTGGTTTCGCTGTTTGGTATCGGTTTTGGGATTGGGTTTCCTGCCTAAACTCTTGCCGCCTACCAGTAGTTCCACTTCATCGGTGTTGGTGTAGACAACGAGGTTGAGTGTGTCGCCCAAATCGGGATGCCACGTGTCGCTCATATTGTCGTTACCCGTTAGGACACCATTCCACATCACACTATTCTTTTGTTCAATGATGGCCATGTGAACCATCGGTTCTTCTGGCTTGAAGAAAGATCGGAGCAACCAGGCTTTTGGCTTGGGCTGGAGCGAGATGTCGAAAACACCGTTAGCCCATCCTTTGGCTGGCCATCCCTGACTCTCACCGAGGTAGTCGATAAGGCCCCAGTAGGCAAGTCCGATGACGCGGTCGAGGTTCATTTCAAAGAAATTGGGTCCCATTGCAGATGTAGCAGCTTCACTCTGATAGAAAGTCATCCAAGGAAACCGACGACCATCGCCAGGGAAGTACATATAACGGTAGTTATAGGCCTGAATGTCAGTCTGCATAGCCAGGTCATGAGGCAGGGAATCTGTCTGCCAGTTTCGGTAACGTGGATGCATGGCTACAGTCACAAGACGGGTGGAGTCGTAGCGTTGCAGTAGTGTTTTCTGAAGTTTGTATATCGTTACACCAAAGTCGTTGAAAGGCATGTTCGGGTCTTGTTGCAGTTCGTTACCCAAACTCCAGAGAACGACAGAAGGAGAGTTGCGGTCACGCTTGATCCATTCGGGTATCTCCTGTTGCCAATGCTGTTCGAAAGGCACTTTGCCGCCTGTGTGCTGACGCGTCCACTTGTCGTAGATCTCGTCAACAAGCAGTATGCCGTATTGGTCGCACAGCTTAATAAAATCACGGCTATAAGGGTTATGTGAAGTCCGGATATGGTTTAGTCCCCATTGCTTCATCAGTCTTAACCGTTTCTCGATGGCGCGGGGGTAAGCAGCGGCTCCTAAAGCACCTAACGTATGGTGGTTGGCCATGCCCTTGAGCAGCACTTTACGACCATTCAGCTTCATTCCGAAATCGGGACCGAATTCTACTGTACGGATACCAAACTGCTCGGTGACCTCATCGGCGATGGTTCCATCGTCGCGAATGAGTTGAGCCCGTACTTGATACAGGTTTGGTGTATCAAGATCCCAGATCTTTGCATCAGGAATTTCAACATCGGTAACGATATGCTCTTCCTGATGGCGTGTCATGCGATGGCGAGGCAGTTGGGCAGTGTGGCTATAGACAGTAACACCATCTCGATCCATGATATCGACTTTGATATCGGTAGTTTTCTGCTTTGTAAGATTGGTGAACTCTGCCGAGATGCTGACAAACTTATTGTCCCGAGTGGTAATGTAAAGGGGATAGCGGTTAAAGTACATGTCGCGAGGTGTACTTACCAGACTGACATTTCGGAAGATTCCGCCACCAGTGTACCATCGTGAGTTGTTAGGCTCACGGGTATCGGCAATCACCTCTATCACATTGTCAGTATCGAATTTCAATAAGTCTGTCACGTCGATTTCGAAGCCCAGATAGCCATAGTTGGTTCCTCCGACGTAAAGACCGTTAATCTTCACATCGGCAGTGTACATAATACCTTCGAAATCTAACAACAGGCGTTTGCCCTTCAGTTGTGCATCGGGCCTGAGATGATAACGATAATAGCCTTTGCCCATCTCCTTAAAGCCGCGCGATGACAGACGACTCTTGATATTTGCTGCTACATCGGTATTGTCTGGTCGTTCATCGGCTGATGGTTCAACCCAGTCTTGTTCAATCTGAAAATCATGGGGTACATCAATGGTCCTTGTCTCGGTGAATAAGGAGTCGCGAGAGAACTGCCATCCAAAATTCAGATTGGTCACAGTTCTTTGCTGAGCCCATGCTGTCGTAAAGCATAGTAGGAGACCGAAAAAAGTAGAATAGCGTAGTTTGTTCATGACCTTTATTTGATTTCTTGATGATTAATAATGATGTTGTTGAAACTGATATGATGAGTGTCCTTTTGGTAAATCCACGGACGCTCGTCGGGTTTTACAGTCTCAAGCTGTATGTCCTTGAAACTGATGTTCTCTGCGTAGCTGATGGAAAGTCCCCAAGCAGGCTGAATGCCATGGGCAGAAGGCTCTGGATAGTTGGACTCGCCAGGTTCGTGCGACTGACGGGCTTCTGGGATGAAGAAAGGATTACGACCGCGCTGTTCTCGTACATCATCGAGGGTGATACCGCCCCGGTATTGGATACGCAGGTTGCTGATGCTCACATGGTGAATGGGGTTTCCTTCAACACCGGCAATGATACAGGCATAGCGACTGTCTGCATCGCTTACACAAACATCACTGATGCTAATATCGCTGATCTTTGAAGGTTGGAATCCTTCGGGAGCCCGCATGCGGTCGCCTAACCGTATATAAATAGGTGAATTACAAATATCATTCATTTGGAGATGACTGACATTGATATCCTTCATGGTTGCTCCGTCAACGCTTTCCAGAGCCAGACCACGACAATGGTTGAAGCGACAATTACGGATAGTGATATGGTAAAAACCACCATTTGATTCTGTACCTAGTTTGATGCGACCAGTAGGCCCATCGCCATCGGGTGCTTTCGTGCTGTTGGTGGTTCGTCGACCGTCAATAAGCGAACCCACATCGTAGCCACTCACCTCACAGTTCTCAATCAGCACATGGGCAGTCGATTTAGGTCGCCCTAAAGCATAGGAGCATTTCAGGACGATGGCATCATCATTGACCGTATTGACACGACAGTTGCGTATCACCACCCGTTCACAACAATCGATATCAATCCCGTCGCGATTGGTATCGCAGTCGATACCTTCGATGAGCAGATCATCGACACCTGTCAGTAGCATACCGAAATGTCCCCCCTTCAGTATGGAGATCCCACGGATACTGACATGATGACAATTCTTAAGGGCTAATGCTTTGTTGACTCCCCCTTCGCGAGCCAAAACGCCTGTGCCGTCAATCAGTCCTTCACCTTCGATGGTAATATGATGCAGATTCTCGCCCCATATCAAGGAGTTGTGCCAATGATTGTGCCCGAAATCTTGGTACTGCGACCATGCATTGGGCTCGGGTTCATCATAAGAGCCTTGTCCGTCAACAGGCGCTGCTTTAATGACGGCTCCTTTCTGTAATTGGAGTGTGATATTGCTTTGCAAATGGATGGAATAGCAGAGGTAAGTTCCCTTAGGCAAGACGACTATGCCGCCACCTGATTGGGATGCCTTCTGAATGGTTTCGTTAATGGCTGGAGAGTCGATATGTATGCCATCGCCCACAGCACCGTAGTCCTTCACGCTGAATGATGCTGCATGGAGGTATAACGACCAATAGATCAGTGACAAGACTGTTAACAGAGATCTCTTCATCTTTGCGATCGAATTATTTATCCTTTCTGACTTCAGAAGGCAGAATGCCAAACTCTTTCTTAAAAGTCTCACGGAAATGAGCCATTTGGTTGAATCCAGTCATCATGGCCGCCTGCGATACATTGTAGTCGCCGCTGGCCAATAGTTGATAACTATATCTGAGTCTTCTCTTGCGGATATATGCCTGAGCAGTGAGACCTGTGAGGGCTTTGACCTTACGATAGAAAGTGCTATGACTCATCGCCATCTTGTCTGTCACAAAGGCAAGATCAATCTCTTCTTTCTTAATGTTATCATCAATCAGTTGATTCAAGCGGTTGAGAAACTCGCGGTCGAGATTGGAGAGCAGCGATGTATCGTTGGATGTGTCCCTGCTGGCCTCTATCGTTGGTAGGGGCTGGAGAAGGTTAGGGAGTTGTTCTGCCAATCGGCGACGGCTGGTCAGCAGATTCCGGATTCTGCTACCCAACAATTTGGCTGTAAAAGGCTTCGTGAGGTAAGAGTCAGCACCGCTGTCATAGCCTTCTTCCTTGTCCTCATCGGTATCCTTAGCAGTCAAAAGGATAATGGGGATGTGGCTGGTACGGATGTCTTCCTTCAGTCGTTGGGTGAGTTCGATACCATTCATTCGAGGCATCATAATGTCGCTCACAATGATGTCGGGCATCTGTTCCAGTGCTAACGACAAACCTTCTTCGCCGTTGGTGGCCTGGAGGATGCGGTAGTCATCGTCAAAAGAATCAGCGATGTACTGACGGATGTCATTGTTGTCCTCGACAACCAACAACTTTATCTGTGGGTCTTCCTCATCAATGTCTTCACTGTCTGTCGGTTCATTGGTTTTCGGTTCTTCCAGATCTTCCTTGTGCAGGGCGTTCGGGTAGGTATTGTTGATGTCTAAAAGCATGCTGAACTTACTACCTTCACCTTCCTTGCTCTCGGCCAGGAGCTGAGCTTCATGCAGGTTGGTAAGCGACTTAACCAATGCCAGACCGATGCCTGTGCCTGAGGCTTGGTGCTGACCATCGGCCTGATAATAGCGTTCAAAAATGTGCGGTAATGCCTTGGCGGCAATACCATAACCGGTATCTGTGACTGATATCTCTATTCTTGAGTCGTCGGGCTGACCGACACTCACCATGATGCTGCCCTGTTCGGTATATTTGATGGCATTTGACAGGAAATTGTTCATGACGGTGTTGATGACCTCTGAGTCAAAATAGATGTCGGGCAAACCATCGGCAATCTCGAAGCGGAATTGCACTTTCGGATTACGCATCAGTTCTTTGTAGTTCAGGCAGATATCACGGATGAATTGTCCGATATCGCCCTTGGCCACCGTTAACCGGCGGTTCTGTGTCTCGGTCTTACGGAACTCCAGAATGCTATTAATAAGATTGCGTAGTTGTTTGGCACTCTTATGTATCATCTGCACTTTCTTCTTATTGGCCAGCGGGAGTTGCTGGTCGCTTATCAGATCTTCCAATGGTCCCAGTATCAGAGTTAGTGGCGTACGTAGCTCGTGGGTAACATTGGTGAAGAATCTCAGTCGTTCTTCATTCAATTCTTGTTTCTGTAAGCTCTCTTGTTTGGCCAGTTCCAGAGAGTTGCGCAGTTTGAGTCGGCGTTTATAAGAACGGATAAGATACCACACCAGGGAGACAATGGTGAGTGCATAGATCAGATAGGCCCACCATGTACGCCAGAAAGGTGGGGCGATGATGATTTCTAAACAAGTGTCCTTTGCATCCTCCCAATCCTGACTCTTCAACTTCGCACGGAGTATAAAGGTATAATGACCTGGATGTAATCCACGAAATACAACGTTGTATTCATTGCCTATTTCATACCACTTGTCGTCTAAGCCTTTCATCATATAGGAATAATCTACATGCTCGGTTTGGGCGAAGTTCCGTACGGTGAAGGTCAGTCGCAGTGTATTCTGCTGGTAGGTCGTATAAACGCGGTTATCCTCATCGGGCGTTAGTATTTGAATCTCAGTATGACTGCCTATGGGGTTATAAGCTTCACAGGTGATGATTTGTACGTCGGACATCTGCTGGTGACTATCCATCTGCTGTGGATGGAAGTAGCATACACCGGAAGCTGAACCGAAATAGATGGTGCCAAAGGTATCGGTGGATGAAGCACCGAAAGAGAAACTGCCAGGTTGCAAGGTGTTGGGATGGTTGTAGTTGTAAATTTTCTCAGTCTCTTTAACTAAACAGGATATGCCCGCGTAGGTACTCATCCAAATGTGGCCATCATCGGCCTGTTGCAGGGCAAGTACATGAATATTTGACAGACCTTTGCTTTTTCCATAAACCTTGATGCCTTCCAGTTTAGAGGGGTTTTCCAGATAAACCAGTCCGCCATCTGTAGCCATCCAAAGTCCCTTATTGTGATCATGGATGACCTGATTGATTTTGTTGGATGGGAGTCCATTGTCTACCGACAGATGCTGGTGGGTTTTCTTCTTCAAATCGAAGGTATAGACGCCATCTCCAAGTGTGGCTATCAGTAACTGACCATCCTCCAGTTGCATCATATAGGTGGCAGGTGCCCCCAATGTATTACTAAGATAATCATGTCGCGTGGTATGGCCGTTTTCATATATCCATACGTCTGATTCACCGCTAATCCAGATACGTCCTTTATCATCTTCCATGAAGGTATGGATGTCGGTTGCTTCGGTAGAGATCGGAATCTGTTCCAGATGTTTGCTTTTCTTCTCAACGCGAAAAACGCCCTGATCATCGATACCCATCCAGATATAGCCCTTGCTGTCCACCATCAGACAACGGGTGAAAACCATCTCCTTGCGCATCAGACCACGGAATGACCATTGGTCTTTCTGTTGGTGGTTTTCCCAAAACGCTAATTCATCTTCACTGGCTGTCCAGATTCCTTTTCCGTCTGGAGCGATGGCGAAGACGGGTCGGTATAATCCCTCCTTGCCTGTATATTCTAACAAGTTGAATTCTGATTTCAACGAACTGATAAAATCCACCCCCGTGCTATGGTTGCCAATCCACACGTTGTTAAACTCATCAAGTGCGATACATCTTGTGTTGACTGATGAGAGTGTTACTTTGGTTGGGGCGAAATGATTGATATCTTGTGAATTGACGACCTTGATGCCACCCATGTCACAGGCAACCCACAACGAGCCGTTTTTCATTTCCTTGATATCAAAAATGTTGTCTTCAAAATCTTTGTCCTGATGCCTTACTTTTGTAAAGGTAGCCGTTTCGGGATGGAAAAGAGCTAACCCGTTGTCGGTTCCTACCCATAGTCGCTGGTGACTATCCTTATAGATGACGCGAACATTATTACCTGGTAGGCTTGTTGTATCACCTGGTTGGTACTGATAGTTCGTTACCTTGCCATTACTAAGGTTAACGATACTCATACCATGCTGGTTATGACCCAAATACAGATGGCCATGCCCATCATCGAGTCCGCAACGGTTGAAGTGTAACTGCGGCAGTTTCAGATTGGTAACTTCGTTGGTACTCAAGTTGAATTTCTGTACCTCTCCGTTTCCATAGACCAGCCATAGTTGGTCGGAGGCTTTATGAACAGTTGTAATACATGCTACAGTCGATCGTACTAAGCCGTTGTTGAAGGTCAGTTCTTGCATAATACCACTACAGGGTTTGTAAATGCATAGTCCACGTTCTGCTCCAATCAACATCTGACTGCTTTGTTCGTGCCAATAAAGTGAAGAGATACGTTGCTCGTAAGCGAGTTCGCTTTTGAGGAAAGGTTCGCAGCTGATACCTGAAATGCGGTTCACTCCAGCTTCTGTGCCTACCCAGATATACCCCATCCCGTCAATAGCCATTGAGATGACAAAATCGTTCGAAAGACCATTCTTCGAACCGAAATGTCTGCTGGCAGCAATGTTTCTTGCTGAACTGCTGGCTGCAGCTAGCAATAATGTAATGAAGACGATGGCGATATATCTAAAATGTTTCATTTCTAAAATCTTAAATCTCCGTTGTAATTAAAGATTGGCTGGTCGGTGGGTACTTCTTCATCGTAGAAGTGTACCGCACTATCATTCATCTTAGGGTGCTGTTCGCGGATAAGATTCAGAATCTCTGCTCCAGCCCAGATGGCGGGACCATAGCCGTGGGCTGCCATCACATGAACAGGACGATAGGCATAAAAGGCAGCATCGAATCCCATGCCAGTACCCACACAGCATTGCTCTACCTGTCCCTTTTCGTTGACCGAATTCTGAACGGCCTGCCATCCCAAAAGAGCAATGGGACCAAAGGCTTTTGCATCGATCCAACCTTTGCGGACGGCATGGGCGAGGCAATAGGTATAGATGGCAGTGGCTGATGATTCGAGATAAGTATCGTCACGGTCCAACAGCTGATGCCAATAGCCGTCGTGATGCTGTAATTTTGCGAGGCCTTCGGCATGTGACTTTAGCAATTTCAAGATGTCGTCACGTTGCGGATGGTTTTCAGGCAGTACGTCGAGCACCTCGCACATGGTGAGGATGGCCCATCCATTGGCCCGTCCCCAGTGGAAAGCAGAGTGGGGATCCATGGCTTCTACCCATCCATGGCGGAACAGCTGTTTCTCTGGAACCCACATCCTTTGTGCAAACTGCAAAATCTGTTTGGTGGCTTCGTTGAAATAACGCATCTCACCAGTGAGTTTGCCCATATATGCGATCGTTGGGATACCCATAAACATATCATCAAGCCATATTGTGTTCTTTTGTGGACGTAATCGGGCAAAAGTACCATCACTGAGGCGGTATTCTTTATGCATGATATAGTTGGCATAATTGTCTATAACCGGACGTAATGGTAGTTTGCTATCTTTCAACAGCACTTTGATCATTGAGCAACAGATGGCTCCTGCATCGTCCAAGGCATGTGGATCAATAACTCGGCGTATGTTACCATCGATCTGTTTCTGTTTGGTGTACACTTTATTGAAATATGGAGCCATTTCCGCTAATAGCTTGTGACGTTTCGATACATAGTCAAGATAGTTTTCGTCATTTGTGGCTTCATAGGCAGCTAAGACGGCAGAATAGGTGACTCCCCATTCATAACTGGTTAATCGGAATCCCCCTTGTTTAAGTTGGGTATCGGCAGTGATATTCTTCATTTCTGAAACCTCCTGGCCTGTTTGCTTATCAATCAATATGGCGGGTGACTCACTATCAATATAGTTCAATATGCGATCCATCGTATGCTTGACACTTTCAGCTGTAGGTATTCCATAGCCTATTTTATAAGCAGGCTTCATCAAGTGTAATGGTGTATTGTTATCGTTTACCTGTTCATTCTTCGATGCAGACTTTAAGAAGGGGTTTACTGTCTCGTCTGGTCCAAGATAATAGCCCAGTTCCGATGGCTGATTGTACCCGACGTTTTGTGCTGCTGTTGATAGACGGTAGGGTATGTCATGCATCAGACAGTTGATTCGATAGTCTGTCGGTATGGTGCTCACATAGATGCGCAACTCTTTGCTGTCAGGTGTTCGTGCAATAACCTCTTCACGCCAGTCGCCTAGAATATCGGCAGCCAGACAAGGATTTGACTTCGTGCCATTATTGAATAGGATACCCTCAAACCTTACAATGTCATCAATGGTGTGCTGCTGCCAGTTGTATTTTGAGACAGTTTCCCGGTCAAGGAGTTCGCGTAGCAGGTCGCCATCCCACCAAATGCCGAAGTTGATAGACAGGTGTCGCCCGTTCATCTTTAGATTCTGTTGATGCTGTGGGTCATTTGGGTCTTGAGCAGCATAAATTACTTCACCTTTTATGTTACGGATACCATGACTGTCGGTACTCCACATCTCCAAACCAGGGTTAGTAGGGTCAATGTCGGCGGCCATGCAACGGCCAACATCGCTTTTGCTTGGTATCTGGAAGATGATTTCGCCTGTTCGGGCATTTCGGAGCTCTGAGCCGTCACGACGGTTTTCGTGACAGTCCCAAACTTGTAAATCTGTCGTGGTAGGGTCGAAAGCAGTCAGATGGATGGCATCTCCATGTCCCATACCCGTATTGTATAACCCTCGGCCATCATGATCAACAGCCATAGCCCCATAGGTGATTTCGTCACAGCCGTCACCATCCACGTCGGCCACCCTTAGGTTATGGTTTCCTTGTCCTGCGTAACTAGCCCATTCGGGTTGATTGGTATCGAAGGTCCACCGGTTCTTCAGGGTCTGTCCATCCCAGTCCCAGACGGCTATAACGGTTCTGGTATAGTAGCCACGACAGAAAATGGCGCTAGCTCGTTTCCCGTCAAGATAGCCTACGGCGGCCAACATACGGTCGCAGCGATTGGCATAGTTGTCGCCCCAGTCCATAAGGTTACCTCTCTCTGGAATATAGGGTTTGCTATCCATCAGCTCACCTGTCAGTCCGTTGAATACTGATATGTATTCTGGTCCTGAAAGGATACGTCCTGTCATAGGTCGCTTCTGTTTATTGTATTTCCCCCATTCCTTTTCTGGAGCAGGTTGATCCGAATCGGTTGCTGGATGGTGACGATAATCTGCTTGAGCATCACCAATGACCTTACCTTTGTTGTCGCGAGTGCCGTCAGCTGTTCGTACCATCATCTCTGCACGCCCATCACCGTCAAAATCATAAACGATGAACGGCACATAATGTGCTCCACTACGGATATTGATACCCATGTCGATACGCCACAGCTGACGACTGTCCAATCGGTAGCAATCAAAAATGGTAGGTCCGGTATAGCCGTCATGGGCATTATCGTGGGCGTTAGTGGGATCCCATTTCAGTATGATTTCGTATTGTCCATCACCATCTACATCGCCAACGCTTGCATCATTAGCTGTATAGCTGAAGGTCTTTCCGTCAGGTGTTACTCCATCAGCAGGCTTATTAATATAAATAGGTATATAGCCATTGGGAGCGTTAGAGGAGAGTGTGTACGACCCATTCATACCACCACCACGTACCTCGTATATAGCCTTGCCATTGATCGGTTGTTTATCAACGAAGACTGTCCCTCCTTCTGTCAATGGCTGCTGATTCAGCTTCTTCCCGTTTCGATAGACATCAAAAGGAGTGGCTACCGCATCGCTTTCAAGCGTACGCCAACTGACAATTACCTCTTGACCGTTGCGTATAGCCACCACGCCACGATTTAATTGCTCGCGTTGCATGTTGCCGATATCGTATTTGGGTTGTGCTGTAGACAGAACAGCCATGCATACCATCAGTAATGATAAGAGGTTTCTACTTTTCATATTCTTTTTTTGTTTCGTTTTAGCGCTACAAAGATATATAAAAACTTTGAGATTTCCTTCTGTTTTTTTCTCTTTTTTATTTCTGCCTAAAAAGTGTATGTTGTTTGGCGGATTAGTGTCTGTGTATTCTCATGTATTTTGCCGAACTTTGCAGAAGAAAACAAATGATATAAAGAATAGAATATGAAAAAAGAACTGCTAATCCTAATCCTTGGCATCTGGTTTTGCCATACCAGTGCCCAGACTCCAATGATTTATGATTTTGATATGACCAAGCCACAACCTATATATAAAATAGGTGGAGACTATGGTTATGATGTGTTGCCAGCGCCAGACAAGAAAAGACCTATGGCGCCTTTCTATTTCAGCGTG
This sequence comes from uncultured Prevotella sp., assembly GCA_905234145.1. Lineage (GTDB taxonomy): Bacteria > Bacteroidota > Bacteroidia > Bacteroidales > Bacteroidaceae > Prevotella. Next base: position 16,541 of record CAJOGK010000013.1, read on the forward strand.
AAGGTGCCAGATGGAAACTATCATGTCACGATTACCTTAGGTGGTAAGAAAAACTCAAATACGACAGTACGAGCAGAAGGACGTCGGCTGATGGTTGAGGCTGTTACGACGAAAAAGGCTCATGAGACCGTAGAGGTAGAGTTTGTTGTGAATAAGCGATCAACATATATTACGGCAGACAAGCAGGTTAAGATCAAAAAGCGCGAGAAAGACTATCTGACCTGGGATGAGAAATTGACACTGGAGTTTAATGGCCCGAATCCTGCGGTGAAAAAGATCCATATCGAACCTGCCAATAATGTAACCACAGTTTATCTTTGTGGAAACAGTACAGTTGTTGATCAGGCCTATGAACCCTGGGCATCGTGGGGACAGTTGATAACCCGCTGGTTTGATGCCTCTGTGGCTATTGCCAATCATGCAGAGAGCGGATTAACCTGTCGTACCTTTATCAACAGTTTCCGTCTGGATCAGATTATGCAGACGCTGAAAGCGGGTGATTACGTCTTTGTTGAATTCGGACACAACGACGAAAAAGAGCATGCACCGGGCGATGGTGCATGGTATCACTATCAATATATGCTGAAAACATTTGTGGATAAGGTGCGTTCAAAAGGGGCAACCATCGTTTTCTGTACACCCACCCAACGTCGCAGTTTCGAGACCGACGGACGTACGTTGAAGAATACACATGGTGATTTCCCAGCAGCCATGAAGGATGTGGCCCGACGTGAAAATGTGCTTTTGATTGACTTGAACGCCATGACAAAGACATTGTTTGAGGCTTGTGGATTTGAAGGATCAAAACATCTGCTTGTTCATTATCCTGCTAATACTTTCCCAGGGCAGACCAAGGCCCTGGAAGATAACACCCATTTCAATCCCTTTGGTGCTGGTCAGGTGGCAAAGTGTGTAGTGATGGGAATGAAAGAATTAGGATTACCATTGGTTCAGCATCTGCGTGCTGATTGGCAGGACTACAATCCAGCCCAACCCGATGACTGGCAAAAATGCCAATGGCCTACTGCACAGATGTTCGAGAACCAAAAACCCGACGGAAATTAGGATTTTAGGAGCCATTTTTCTGTCATGACGAATGTGGATACGTAGAATGACGTATTTTTGTATGGGTAATATTAGATTATTATTGTAGATTTGCAGCGGAAATGATACAAACTACTTACAAAATATTTAGTAACGGTTCATATTTATATAATTGGTTATTGTTAGTTAATAGGAATTGATTGGTAAAACAACAAGGTAGGTAGAAGTTAACTTTGGTAATCAGATTGTTTAGGGTAATCAGGAACGAAAAGAAATGTTATTTTAATAATTATCATTAAACTGTTAAACAATTTTTCAAATGAAAAGACAAAGAAAAACTAACCTGAAGAACTGCTGCAAGTTGTGGCAACGTCTTCTCTTTCTTGCCTTGATGATGGTCGGTTCTACCGTTGCCATGGCGCAAGGAAAAGTTTCGGGTACGGTTGTTGATGCCAATGGTGATGCTATCATCGGTGCGAGTGTCATTGTGAAGGGTACTTCTACAGGAACGGTGACCGATTTCGATGGTAATTTTACCATTCAGAATGTTCCCGCTAATGGTAGCCTCGTTATCAGCTACGTGGGCTATCGTAATCAGACTGTTGCCGTAGCCGGTAAGAGTCAGGTAAATGTAACGCTTGAGGAAGACCGTCAGCTACTCGATGAAGTAGTCGTAGTGGGTTACGGCGTCCAAAAGAAGAGTGATGTAACGGGTGCTTTGGCACACTTGGAATCTAAGGAGCTCACCTCAATGCCTGTGAGCAATGCGTTGCAAGCGATGCAGGGTAAGGCTGCTGGTGTGGATATTACCAATAGCCAGCGTCCTGGTGAAGTAGGTTCGATTACCGTTCGTGGTCAACGTTCTATCGATGCCAGCAATGGTCCACTCTATGTAGTAGATGGTATGACCATTCAGAACGGTGGTATCGAGAATATCAACCCAGCTGACATCGAGTCAATTGAAGTGCTGAAGGATGCCTCGTCTACAGCGGTCTATGGTAGCCGTGGTGCTAACGGTGTAGTACTCGTTACTACTAAAAAAGGTAAGCAGGGCAAGATTACGCTCAACTACTCTGGCACCGTTACATTCTCTACTCTCAGCAATGTATCAGAGATGATGGGTGCTGCCGAGTGGCTGAAATACTCGCGCTATGCTTATTATAATAGTGGTGCATACGGTGATGGTACACCAAACTACGATCTTGATTATAAGATTTATGGTAACGTGCCAGCTTCTTGGGCGAATATTGAAAAGGGCTGGAATGCAGATCACACATCGTTCGACTATTCAAAGGTTGGTTCTTACGACTGGGAGAGTGCAGGAAAACGTACTGGTATAGCCCACGAGCATACACTCAGTGCATCAGGTGGTACTGATAAATTCAGTGGCTATGGCTCGTTTGGCTATTTGGAAGAGAAGGGTGTGATGCCAGGTCAAAGCTATCAGCGCTTTACATTCAATACCTCATTCGAGGGTAAGGTGCTGCCTTATTTCACCATGGGTATGACCATGAATGCCTCATATGGCACTCAAGAGTATGGCTACAGCTTTACCAAGTCCACTACTGGTGCTGGTGACTACTATAATGCCTTGCGTGGCATGCTGCCATGGTCTGTGCCCTATGATGCCGACGGCAATTTCATCGAATATCCTACAGGTGATGTAAACATTCAGAACCCAATTGATGAGCTCAAATATACCAAGAACCAGCGCAAGAATTTCCGTATTAACGGCAGTGTTTACGGACAGCTGAATTTTGGCAAGATTTGGGCACCTCTGGATGGACTTACCTATCGTATCCAATTCGGTCCTGAACTTCAGTATTATCGTGCAGGTACAGCCAATGCCGCTGAGGGTATCAATGGTGCAGGTCGTAACCAGGTGGTTTATAACCCTTATCAGCGTGTGGCTTGGACACTTGATAATATTATCAACTACAATAAGACAATTGCTGACATCCACTCTATCGGTATCACTCTGTTGCAGTCTGCTTCAGACTACCATTTCGAGAGTGGTAACATCCGTGCCAACGTAGCTACTGCAGAGGAACTTTGGTACAATACCAAGTCAAATAATGATCCAACAGACTATTCTACTGGTCTTACAGAGTCTTCGATGTCTTCTTACATGGCTCGAATTAATTACTCACTGATGGATCGTTACCTGCTCGCTGCTTCAATGCGTTGGGATGGTGCCTCTCAGCTCTCACCTGGTAAGAAATGGGCAAGTTTCCCCTCTGTATCACTTGGCTGGCGTATGGAACAGGAGAAATTCATGCGGGATATCAAGTGGATTGACCAGCTGAAACTTCGTATAGGTTGGGGTATCTCTGGTAATGCTGCAATCGCTCCATATGCTACAAAGGGCTCTATACAGGATCTTACCTACACATGGGGTAAAGTGGCAGAAGTTGGTTATGTACCTTCTGACCCGAACGCAAAGTCTCCTGCTCTCATGGCTAACCAGAACCTGAGTTGGGAGAAGACTACTCAGTGGAACTTTGGTCTCGATTTCAGTTTCCTGAACGGACGCCTTGGTGGTGCTTTTGATGTATATACCACTAAAACGAAGGATCTGCTGATGTCAACAACCATTCCTTCACTCAATGGTTATGTTTCTACAATGGCTAATGTTGGTGAGACCTCTGGTTGGGGTATCGATTTGCAAATTAATGCATTGCCTGTTAAGACAAAAGACTTTGAATGGCAGTCAGTCCTCTCTTGGTCACTCGACCGCAACAAGATTGATAAGCTGGCGAACGGTATGACCGAAAACATCAACAAGCGTTGGTTCGTAGGAGAAGAGATAGGCGTCTACTACGACTATGTATACGATGGTATATGGAAGACCTCCGAGGCAGAACAGGCTGCTGCATATGGGCGTAAGCCTGGACAAATTAAGGTAAAGGACTTGAACGGTGATGGTAAGATTGACGGCAACAACGACCGTGCCATCGTGGGCAAGGCTCGTCCCCGTTGGTCAGGTGGCTGGCGCAACACATTCACATATAAAGATTTTGAACTCTCTTTCTTCATCTTTGCTCGTTGGAAGTTCATGGTGCCTGCTGGTTCTGTCAATCTTGATGGCCGCTATGCTATGCGTAGTCTTGACTACTGGGTTGCTGGTGAAAACGAGAATGCTGAGTACTATGGACCTGGCACTAACGGTCAGAGTGCTGACACCTATGCAAGCTCAATGAATTATCAGGATGGTTCTTACATCAAGATGCGTAATATCTCATTGGGCTATAACTTCACCAAGAAACAGCTGGCACCTTTGGGTCTGAGTTCGCTTAAGGTGTATATTCAGGCAATGAACCCATTTACTATCTATTCTAAATGCAAGTGGCTTGATACCGATATGATGAGTTATGACAACAATACCAGGAACTTCGGTACAACGACAACTATCCGTAGTTGGGTTGTTGGTCTTAATGTTGGATTCTAAAATAAGAAAGTGATATGAAACTCAATAAAATATATATTGCGGCACTTCTTGTTGCCGGAACAGTGGGAATGTCATCTTGTAAGGGAGACTTCCTTGACGAGACGCAGATTACCCAGCACGATACTGAGTACTTCAAGACTCAGGAAGGCTTGGACAAGTTGGTTACAGGTGCCTATCAGACCTTGAAATACAGATATGAGTACCAGTGGGCTTATAAAATGTGGCATATGGGCATAGATGAGTTCACTGGCGGTAATAACGATATTGCAGCCTATAATCACTATAGCTCTGCCTTGAGCTCTACTGAAGGCGATATAGCTGGTGTTTGGAATACCTATTATGGACTGATTGAGCAGACCAACATCATCATTCAGAATATGCCTCTCTATTATAATCAGAGTTCTGCCGATTATAACACTCGTCTGGGTGAGGGCTACTTCCTGCGTGCCTATGGCTACTTCGAACTGGTTAAGCTCTATGGTGGTGTGCCCTTGAAGTTAGAGCCAGCCAATGGTGTAATCCAGACTTCGTACACTCGTGCCAGTGAGGAAGAGTGCTATAAACAAATTATCAGTGACCTTGAGCAGGCTTACAATCTTCTGCCAACCTCATCGCTCCAGACTGGTCGCATCCTAAAGAGTGCTGCAGCTCACTATCTGGCCAAGACGCACCTCTTCCGTGCCTCTGAGGCCTACGATAGTTGGAACAGTAGCTACAAGTCGGGTGATCTCGACGCTGTCATCAAGTATGGTAAGGAGGTCTTGGCTGCACATCCTTTGTGCAACAATTTCCTTGATCTGTGGAACTACACCAAGCCAAATGATGCCAACGAAAGTGTAAGTGAGGTTGTGCTGGCTGCCCAATTCTCTGATAATTCCGACTCGTGGGGGCGTTTTGGCAACCAGATGCACCTCTGCTATCCTTCAGTATATCAGAACCTCTCAGGTAGCGTTCGTGATATCTCTGGTGGCCGTGAGTTCTGTTATGTCAGTGCCACGGAGTATGCTATGGAGGTGTTCGACCGTATCAACGACTCTCGCTTCTGGAAATCGTTCATTACCTGTTACGGCTGTAACAAGGGTGGTGCTGCTCCTAAGTGGGAGGAGGCCGATGCTGCCTACTTCCCTAAGGGCGCTGTTGCTAATCAGCCTCGTTTCAAGGGTGGTGAGGTAGGTATAAAGTATATTGTTAATACACCGGAAGATACGCGCTTCACTGATGCTGGTACAGGTCGCAACGATCTGGCTGTGCTGAAAGATGGTGTACTTGAGAATACTCATACTTTCATCCGCTACTATGCTAACGAACAGTTCAGTTGGAATGTTAAGAAAGAGGAGCGCACGGGTAACTACTACACCCTCTATCCTCACAACCGTAGTGTGGCTCTGTCTAAGTATCGCGATGGTTCTCGCAATGGGTACAACTCTCAGTTCGGTTGCCGCGATGCTATCACAGCCCGCTCGGCAGAGGATGTACTTATGATAGCTGAGGCTTACATCCGAAAAGGTGAGAGCGAATATGTCAATGCCATCACTTATCTGAACATGTTGAGAGATCGTGCTGGTTATGCATCAGGTGAGGATCGCTCAAAGAGTATCGATGGAGGTCAGGCTTATCTGAACAACCCACTTGGTACTGGTGTTGCCAATCTTGATGGTGCTATCTACACAGACGAGAATACTTATTATGAGTCTAACAACATTGCTGTTACCACTGCAGAGACAAAGAGTATAATGCATCTGAACAACGTTGATGATGTGTATAATATGCCAAACGAGCAGCGCATCTACAAAGCACTTAACTGCACCACCAATGCTCAGAAAATGATGTGCTTCTTGCTCGACGAGCGTAGTCGTGAGCTTATTGGTGAGGGTCATCGCTATGAGGATCTCGTTCGTACCCGCACCCTCGATGCACGCTGGCATGCATTCAACGACGGAGCCGGACAAGGTATAGGAAACTTCGATCCATCGAAGCACTACTATCGTCCTATTCCACAGTCTTTCCTTGACGATATTACTAATGAGGATGGCTCAAGCCTTACTCCAGAACAGAAGCAGGCTATGCAGAATCCAGGTTATTAAATGTTCCATTCATACATTAATTAGGGTCGTTAGTTTAGCTTTACAGAATTAGTAATTTAATGATGTCTACATGAGAAGGTCGCATCGGGAGGTGCGACCTTTATTAAAAAATGCTTATCTTTTGCACACAAATTGCTGAAAACATGATGAAAAGACTGTTATTTACACTTTGCCTGACAGTGACGTCAGTATGTGGAGCCTCGGCACAAGAGATTGATACAAATGTGGCACGGCATGACTTTTTCTATGCTGGGCAGAGCAAACAGCGACGTATGTTCATAGTAAAGGACGGACAGGTGAGCTGGACATATCAAGACCAGTTGAAGAAGGGCGAAATCAGCGATGCTGTGCTAATGAGTGACGGGCATATCCTTGTGGCTCATCAGTATGGCGTGGCAGAGGTGACGCAGGATCAGCAGACCGTCTGGAGCTATTTGGCACCAGAGGGGACGGAGATCCACACCATTCAGCCCATAGGCCGCAAGCACGTAGTTTTCGTACAGAATGGGCGACCAGCCAAGGCAGTGGTGATGGAGATACCAGCCTGCCGCATCGTCCGAGAGTTTGGATTGCCAACGAATGAGAAAGGGTCTGTGCATGGGCAGTTCCGCAACGCCCGGCTTACGTCGCGTGGCACGCTGCTCATTGCCAACATGGGCCTCGGCTGTATCCATGAGTATAATAGCAATGGTCAGGAAATAGATCGTTGGACGGGTATGCTGCCTTGGAGTGTGCAAGAGATGCCGAAAACGGGCAACCTACTCATAACGGGGCGTAAGGGGCAGATACAGGAAATCAACCGTCAGGGGCAGACCGTGTGGGAGCTGAACACTATGGACTATGGCGTAACACAACCACAAAAGACCGTGCGCCTGAAGAACGGTGGACACATCATCAATAATTGGTATAATGAGTGGAGCAAGGAGCAGATGGACACGGCAAATGCTCCCGTGCAGGCCATCGAGGTGGATAAAGACGGAACGCTGGTGTGGCAGCTCAAAGCATGGAAGGATCCAGACCTTGGCCCTTCAACGACCATCCAACTGCTCGACGAGGCGGTGAACCGTGATCGTATGTTCTTCGGTGAATTTAATGCGCAAAGTCCAAAACTCTTTGTCGGCTCCAACGAGCCGATAGGTGAAGGGCGTGGCATCCATCCTGGGCGTGTAGCGTGGATTCACTCGCCTGGTGTGGCTCAGTGGGACGGACATACGGGTCTCTGGGTGGAAGACCGCTGGAACGATCAGTCTAAGGTCGACATGATGGTGCCCGAGGCTATGATGCAACTGACGGGCGAGTCGACAGCGAAGAAGGCTTGGCAGGCACTCTTCAAGCACTTCAACAAGACGCACGGACGTGGCAACAGAGGCTACAAGAGAGGTGAGATGATAGCTGTGAAGCTGAACTTGAACAATGCCATCACCCACCACGACACCATCGAACTGAACTCATCGCCCTTCGTGACGCTGGCCTTGGTGCGCTCAATGGTGCGCGACGGCGGTGTGAGAGAGCAGGACATCGTGCTCTGCGAACCCAGCCGTGCCATTACAGACTCCATATATAATAAGGTGCACCGTGAGTTCCCCCTTGTGCGCATGATTGACAACATCGGCGGCGATGGACGAGAGAAGTGCGAGTATTATCCTGAGCAGATTGTCTATTCCGTGGACAACGGCAAGATGGCTCGTGGACTGGCCAAGTGCATCGTCGATGCCGACTATCTCATCAACAGTGCCCTGTTGAAGACGCATTCCGGCCCGGGGGTGACGCTGACCACCAAGAACTGGTACGGAGCAACAGACATCAACCTGCTGTGGCGGCAGAACTCACACAACAACGTGAGTCAGGACAAACGCCACGGAAAACCCGGCTACAAGACCTTCGTGGATTGGATGACGCATAAGAACATGGGGCAGAAGGCACTGCTTTTCCTGATAGACGGCACCTACGGCTCCCGTGATGTGAACGGAGCTCCTAACCCTAAGTGGATGAAGGAGCCGTTTAATGGTGACTGGGCTTGCTCACTCATCGTCAGTCAGGACGAAGTGGCCTGCGATGCTGTGGGCATGGATATCATCATCAACGAGTGGCCCGAGTTCGGCAGCCTGAACTACTGTGATGAGTATTTGCGCGAAGCGGCCTCACTTCCCAATGCCCCCAGCGGAACAGTCTATAAGCAGCAGGGGAAGCCCGTGGAAAAGCCCCTCGGACTCTTCGAGCACTGGAACAAGGATCATCAATACACGAAGATAGACCTCAGATATAAGAAATTATGAGAAGGACGGTGAGCGTGATTTGCCTTGTCATGCTGATGGCAGGCATAAAGGCACAGGTGAGGGATGCATTCGATGGCATCCTGCCCGTAACAGACCCACAAATGAAGCAGAGCCTAAACGGAGAATGGCAGTTGAAAGTTGTGCATGGCATTTCCGATGACCTGACTGTACCGATAGCTGACGAAACATGGGGTCGCATCCCTGTGCCAGGCTGCTGGGAAGCATACGGATTCTGTAACCCGAGCTACGACAAGGCCCTACCGCTTACGGGCTACTATCGCACTACGTTCATCGTGCCGGATGCATGGAAAGGAAAGCATATCGTGCTACGCTTCGACGGGGTGCTCTACGGCTACGACCTCTGGATCAACGGCAAGGCTGCAGGCTCTTGGCGTTCCGGCTACAACACGGCCATGTTTGACATCACTGACTGTCTCAACAGAAAATCAGAGCGTCAGGAGCTGGCCATGCGGGTCATTTCACAGTTCCGTGGCAGCGACTTCGACTATAATGACGATTGGGCCCCCAACGGCATCTTCCGTGATGTGATCCTCATGGCGGTGCCGAAAACCCACCTAAGCGACCTCACCATCACCACCAAGAACACAGGCGAAGTGAATGTGAGGACCATCATTGCCAACACCACTAAAGGAATTGCGGTGAAGCATGAGATTTTGGATGCCCAGGGCAAGGTGGTTGGCACAGATAAGGTGGAGAACCCACACCTATGGACTGCCGAGACACCATATTTATATACCTTACGTAGCATATTGACTCAAAAAGGCAAGACACTTCAGACCTTTGAACATAAGTTTGGCTTTCGTGAACTGACTATTGAAGGAAACATCCTCAAACTGAATGGCCAACCTATCAAACTGCGTGGTGTAACTAGTCATAGCACCGATCCTGTGACAGTGAAGGTTATCGACGAAGCCTCTATCCTTAAGGATATGAAACTAATGAAGGATGCTTCCGTCAACTATATCCGCACGTCGCACTACCCCCGTGAGCCGCGCTTCTACGAACTGGCCGACTCTCTCGGCTTCTATATCATTGACGAGGTGCCCTTTGGTTATGGCGACAAGAACCTATCGGATTCCACCTTCTATCCTGTGCTCCAGCAAAGGGCACAAGCCACCATCCGCCGCGACAAGAACCATCCTTCGGTGCTTATCTGGAGCCTTGGCAATGAGAATCCGCTAACGAACATTTGTATCAAGCTGGGCGATTGGGTGAAACGTGAACTTGACCATTCACGTCCTATCTGTTATCCTCAAGTGGGCTCGTATTTCCGCCGTTTCAATTACGACTTCCCCAAGGTGGCGGATATCTATACGCCTCATTACCCGTCAACGGCGCAGATTGCTGACTTCTACCAACGGGCTGACCGTCCCGTCATCTTCACGGAGTACTGCCATACGCTTGGCATCTCCTTCGAGGACCACGACCGCCAGTGGGAAATCATAGAGCGCACACCAGGCATTGCTGGTGGCAGTGTCTGGGAATGGGTAGACCAGGGGATGCCGTTCCGTGACCAATTAAAGAGACGATATGCCTATGAAGAACGAGTATTCACTTCCAAGGAGGGCGGTTTTGAGATGTACGGCAACAAAGGCACTGATGGCCTGCTCTATGCCGACCGCACGCCACTGCCTAACTACTACGAGCTACAGCATAACTATGCCCGTGCTTTTGTGTCGGATTATAAGGATGGAACGCTGAACATCGTCAATCGGTATGATTTCCTGAATCTGAAAGATAACGTTACCTTCCACTGGACTCTGACAAATAACCGAGATACTGTCATGAGTGGTGCTTTCAGTCCCGACTGCCAGCCACACCATTCTATAACCTATCGTCTGGACTTGCCCAAACTGAATGGTCTCAGTTTGCTGCAGTTTGATATCAAAGATGCCCAAGGGCATACCTTCCTTCATCAGTGTTTCGTACTGAACAAGCCGGAAGTTGCTTGGGAAGGCACAGGTAATCCCATGGCACTTGTTCAGGAAGGTCCGATGGTGCGAGTAGGTCGCAAGCCTACGATGGCAGAGATGCTGAAAGTGAAGAATACTCGCATTGATAAGTATCTCCAGCCACTGGATAATTCCTATGTCAAGGCTGGCGTAAATACTATATCAGAAGGAAATGCCGTTAAGGTTACCTATACACTCACACCCGATACGACAGAGACTTTCCTTTCAGAATTAGGTATCGCCTATTTGCTCGACCAACGCTTCGACCGTGTACAGTGGATGGGCTATGGACCTTTTGCCAGTTATCCAGGTCGCCATCAGGCCAACCGCTATGGTTTCTGGGCCAAACAGATGGACGATCTCTATTTTGAGGGTAACCGCATGGGTGTGGATGCAGCTTTATTCAGCGACAAGAATGGCAACGGCCTCCTTGTTGTAGGCGACTCGTTAAATATGAACTTCGAGCAGACCGACCGCGGCATAGTGATGACGGTGAATGCTGCCGTTTCTGGTCAAGGACCAAAGTTTGCCCGCACAGCTTTCCCCGTCATCTCTAAGCATGTAGGAACCATCAGGGGGGAGTTCAGTCTCTACAGTATCGATGCCCATGATATGCCGCAAACAATCAAGGACCTGTTTGTGGATCCACAAACAGTCCCAGCTCCTTTCCATCCTTTTGAGACTCAATACGACACCTATTTACTCAGATATAACGATATCAAGCAATGAAGCGAGTTTTATTTCTACTTTTTTCATTATTATCTCTTACTTCCTTTGGCGCAGTTGTCTGGTTCGACGGACAGCACCCTATTACATATAAAATGCCTAAGAAGGTAGAGCCTGTGGTGAGAATTGCCCTTGAAATGTGGACAGCCGATATGCAACAGGTAACAGGAATGCAACCTCAGCCCTCAGCTAAAGGAACGATAAAAGTCGTTCATAATTCCTCATTGCCTCATGATGGTTTTCGCGTTTCTGTCAATAAAGGACAAATCATCATCGAGGGTAACAATGGCCGGGGAATGGCCTACGGCCTGTTGGAACTCTCGCGCTTGGCAGGAGTATCGCCTTGGATCTGGTGGGGCGATGTGGTGCCGGAAAAGAAAGACCGGTTGGTGATAAATGAGGATTTCGTAATGGAGCAGAGTCCGAGTGTGGAATATCGCGGTATCTTCCTGAACGACGAAGACTGGAGCTTACGCCACTGGAGCTATACCACTTTCAATCCAGCACCTTTCGGACATATTGGACCGAAGACATATAAGAAGATATTCCAGTTGTTACTACGTCTGCGGGCCAATGCCATCTGGCCTGCTATGCATACTGGCACAACGGCTTTCTTCAAAATTCCCGGGGCGAAGGCAATGGCCGATAGTTGTGGTATCGTCATCGGAACTTCGCATTGTGAGCCTTTGCTGAGGAATAATGTCGGTGAGTGGGATGTCAGCGAGCGTGGTGCCTTCAACTACCGAACGAATCGCGAGGCTGTACATCAGTATTGGATAGAGCGTTTGCAGGAGGTAAAGAAGTCGAAGGATAACATGTTTACCATCGGTATGCGTGGCATCCACGATAGTTCAATGGAGGGCTATAAGACAGAACAAGAGAAGTTCGACGGACTACAGCAGGTGATCAACGACCAGCAAGAACTGCTTCGCAAGTATATTGGTGATCCTGCCAAACAGATGCAGGTGTTCGTGCCTTATAAAGAGGTGCTTCAGCTCTATGAGAAAGGTCTGCAGGTGCCTGATTATGTCACCTTGATGTGGTGCGATGACAATTATGGCTACATTACCAGACTGTCGAATGCGGAAGAACAGCAACGCATTGGTGGAGGCGGTGTCTATTATCATCTCTCATACTGGGGTCGTCCGCACGATTACCTGTGGCTTACCACTACACAACCAGGATTAGTCTATAACGAGATGCGCCAGGCTTATGATCATAACGTCAGGAAACTCTGGATTGTGAATGTCCACGATGTGAAAGTGGCTGGCTACGATCTCGAGCTCTTTCTCGATATGGCATGGAACATCGATGGTGTGAATGGCGAGACGCTCAATGATCATTATCAGTCATGGCTCTGCCGAGAGTTTGGCGATGTAGTCGGTAAACGACTTTTCCCCGTGATGCACGAGTTTTATCAGCTCTGTGGTATCCGTCGTCCTGAGTTTATGGGCTGGAACCAAGTGGAGTTGGATAAGAAGCTTTATGATCGTGGTCTTTCTCAGGTTCGCAACAATGACTGGACACAAGAGCAATGTGATTGGTTCGAAGGGCGATTTGCTGCGCTCAGCCATGAAGTGGAGGAGATAGGAAAGTCTGTGCGCCCAAATCTGGCAGATGCCTACTTTTCTGCCATCAAGTATCCCGTTCAGGCTGCGGCTGCCCATTGCGAGAAGATGCTGGAGGCTCAACGAGCCCGTAAGTTTGCTTATGGTAGTACCCGCAGTGATATGTTTGAGAATCAGAAAGAACTGCGCCTGGCCGTTGCCCGCAGTCATGCAGCCTATGACCGTATTCATCAGCTTACAGATTACTATAACAATCAGATGGCTGGTGGGAAATGGAAGAATCTGATGTGTGATCATCCGCGAGATCTGCCCGTGTTCTGGGCTCCGCTAACACCTGTAGTGAGTGATAAGATAGAAGTGAAAAGTGATAGGTTTACAGAGAAAAAGGATTGTCCTTTCACTTCTGTCAATGCCTGCGATTATACATCAGCCTCTGAGGGTATAAAGATTATTCAGATGCTGGGATATTCGATGAAGGCTGTGGCCCTGCCGAAAGGTGGTGTATTGACATTCGAATTCGAAGTGGAAAAAGAGGGTGATTACGATATCAGTACCATGCTGATTCCAACACAACCCACAGATGACGGCGATTTGCGCTATCATGTTGCTGTCGATGATGCTTTGCCTGTCTCGTTTAGTCTTAAAGAACCATTCCGTTCGGAACATTGGAAAGAGAATGTGCTCAGTGGTCAGGCTATCCGCTGTCTGAGACAGCATCTGCAAGCAGGTCGTCATCGGCTTACCATCTATGCCGTTGATTCACATATTGTTGTCGATCAGTGGAGTCTGAAAATGACAGATTAATTAGAATCTGTACAAAAAAAACAGGAATACGTACAATAATAGATAAAATCACATCATGATTTTAGAAAAATAATCACTATATTTGCAGCAAAAAGGAAAGATGATGAAACGATTTGCATTTAAAATGTATCTGAAGCCCGGTTTTGAGGCTGAATACCAAAAGCGTCATGCAGCTATATGGCCTGAGTTGGTAGAGATGATAAAGGAAGCTGGTGTGAAGAATTACAGTATCTATTGGGATAAAGATACCAACATTCTTTTTGGCTATCAGGAGTGTGAAGGAGAGGGTAGTTCGCAAGATACCGACCATGTAGATCCCATTACCCAGAAATGGTGGGACATGATGGCTGACATTATGGAGACCAACCCTGATCATTCACCTGTAACCATTGAGCTGAAAGAGGTTTTTCATTTAGATTAAAAAAAGATGAGAAGTTTATTCGTTGTGTTGTTTACGGCCTCGGTACTGAGTGTAAATGCTCAGGTACCCGAGGCTCCTAAGGATGTAAACGGTGTTATAGATAATACCCCCGATAGTATTTCCAAGGCTATGACCGCACGTCCCGTGCCTGGATCAAGTCGCAAAGGTAACAATCCTGTGTTGTTTCTGATTGGCAACTCGACCATGCGTACAGGTACCTTGGGTAATGGTAACAACGGTCAGTGGGGCTGGGGCTATTATGCCTACGAGTATTTCGACCCTGCGAAGATCACGGTTGAAAATCAGGCATTGGGCGGTATGAGCAGTCGTACGTTCTATAACAAACTATGGCAGCCCATCAAGCAGGCTATCCGTCAGGGTGACTGGGTAATCATCTCCATAGGCCATAACGATAACGGACCATACGATGAAGGACGTGCCCGTGCCAGTATTCCCGGTGTGGGGGATGACTCGTTGAACGTGGTGATTAAGGAAACGGGCGAACACGAAACCGTGTATACCTATGGCGGCTATATGCGAAAGTATATTAATGATATACGTGCGCAAGGCGGTAACCCTATTCTGATGTCGCTCACCCCTCGGAACGGCAAAATTATCCGTAAGCCCCACACCCAGTGGCTGATGCAAGTGGCTGCTGAAGAGGGCGTGCCCTTCGTAGATCTGAACGAGATATCTGGATGTAAGTTGGATAATTATGGCCCTTGGAAAACCGATTATCACTTTTTCTTGGATAAGATTCATACCAGCCGATTTGGGGCAATGATGAATGCGCGTTCGGCTGCCGAAGGACTGATGGCGAGCCACAACCCTGCACTGAACCCACTGAAGGCCATGATGCTAAATGTGAAACTGAATACATGGCAGGTGGATCGTACGGATGGCAAGCCCGTGGTGTTTATTACTGGCGACAGTACTGTGAAGAATGAGGATCAGGATACTGATGGTATGTGGGGTTGG
>CAJOGK010000014.1 GCA_905234145.1 uncultured Prevotella sp.
TAGTCGTTGTAGTCGTCATAACCGAACTCAGTGCGAAGCTTTAAGTCTGTGTAAACTTCCCAACCGAAGGCACCAGCCATGTTCAGGTTCTTGCGCTCCTTCTTCTGGTCGTTGTCATACTGCGACTGAATAGGGTTGTAGAGGTTACCGATGTCGTCATCATCGGCACCAGCTGTAGGATCGAGGTTCTTCAGGGGGAACGGTGTGTAGATCACTGCATAGCGCAGACGACGGTCAGAGTCGTAAGAACCAGTTGCATCCTGAGCACCACCACCAAAAATATCAGTATCCGAGTAACGAGCCTGGAAGTCAAGCGTTGTGCTCTTGGTAGGCTTCGTGTTCAGTTTCAGGCTGAAGTTGTCGCGCTTGTAGCGAGAACCTATCTGGATGGCCTTATCGTTCATGTGTGCATAGCTGAATGCATACTTGATGTTCTCAGTACCACCATTGATGTTGATGTTGTGGTTGAAGGTATGACCCGTACGTCCGTAAACCAGATCCTGCCAGTCGTTGGTAGGAATGTTGTCGTACATGTCGATATCCTGATAGTTTCCGAAGTAGTCTGTATAAGAAGAGATTTTCTCTGGGTCATTGTTGTTCTTCAGCAGAGCTAGCTCGTACTGCCATGTGGCATAGTCCTTGGCTGTGAGCACATCCTGCTTCTTGGCAATCTTCTTCCAGCTGTAGTAAACGTTGTAGCTTACCTTTGTCTTACCCTCCTTACCGCTCTTGGTTGTAACAAGGATTACACCGTTAGCACCACGGCTACCATAGATCGCGGTTGAAGAAGCATCCTTCAATACAGTGATATCTTCGATATCATTGGCAGGGATGTCGCTGATACTCTCAACAGGGAATCCGTCAACGATGTAAAGAGGATCGTTGCTCTGGGTAATAGAACCACCACCACGTACACGGATCTTTACTTCGGCATCGGGCGAACCTTCAGTTGTTGTAATCTGCACACCAGGCATCTTACCAGTCAGTGCCTCAGAGGCATTGGCTACAGGTACAGCCTGCAGGGTCTCACTATTGACAGTAGATACAGATCCCGTCAAATCTTTCTTTTTAACAGAACCATAACCGATAACTACAACGTCATTCAGCGTTGTGGCATCGTCTTCAAGAGTTACACTGATTTCGCTCTTTCCGGTAGCAGGAACCTCCTTTGTCTTCATACCGATGTATGAAACTACAATGATTGGATTGCTGCCCTTAGGCGTAATCACGAAAATACCGTCGAAATCGGTCACACCACCATTCTGGGTGCCTTTCTCGATGACACTGGCTCCGATCAATGGCTCGCCTGTGGCGTCCAAAACTGTAACCTTAGTCTGCGCTGATAAGCCCATTGCGATGAATACAAAGGCTACGGTGAGCGCAATTCGAATACTTTTTAAATTAGACATACAATTTTAGTTATTATTAATAAAAAGTGCTAAATCTGCGACAAAGTTACGAAGATTTTTTTAATTATCCTAAAAAAAATGCAAGAAAATCAAGTAAACGTTTTCGTGTGTTACATACAATTAAAGGTCTTTTTTGTTAAAAAGAAATAATATGCGGGATTTCTCGCAAAATCTGATTACCTTTGCCAATCATAATATATAATAAGGTGGAAACTCATATGAGACTAAAACGTATTTTATACAGTTTTATTTGGTTGATGGTTACACTGCCATCAAGCGCTACAGTTTATTATGCCTCGCCTACAGGCACCGATGCTACAGGCACGTCGAAAGCCTCGCCTGGCAGTATCACGGCCATGATTGGCAAGTTGAAGGCTGGCGATCAGCTTATCCTGCTCGATGGCCAGTATAATCTGAAAAGCCTGATTAAGATTACCCAAAGTGGTACAGTCGACCAGTATATATCTATTGCTGCTGACGATGGCGCCAAGCCGATACTCGATTTTCATGAAGCACCTAATAAGCAGAATGCTATCCAACTTACTGGTAATTACTTCCTTCTAAAAGGTTTCGTCGTTCGTTATTCTGGCTATAAAGGTATCTGGGTAGAAAAGGGCAAGTATAACATTCTTGAGAATCTCGAGGTATATGGTTGCTGTAATTCAGGTATTCAGCTGCGTAGCGGAGGTCATAATATGGTCATTAATTGCGATTCGCATGATAATTTCGATTATCAGGATAATGGTGGCAATGCTGACGGATTTGCCGATAAGCAGGGCGATGCTTGCGCGGGTAACGTCTATATCGGTTGTCGCTCGTGGAACAACTCCGATGATGGTTGGGATTCTTATGAGCGAGTAACCGATGGTACGCCTACCGTATATGTCAATTGTATTGCCTATAATAATGGGCCTGCAAGTTTTAATCTTACTAATCATCCTCGTGTAAAGGGTGTCGATGCTGGTTTGGACTGTTTCAATGGCAAGGATTTGACCAGTTTCGCCAATGGCGGCAATCCTAATGGGTTCAAGTTGGGTGGCAAGGGTACCGTTCACAATACGGAACTATATCGTTGTTTGGCTGTAGGTCATCGCAGCAAGGGCTTCGACCAGAACAACAATGCGGGTAAGATGAAGCTCATTAACTGCACTGCTTACCGGAATAATCTAAATTACGGCTTTGGAAATGATTATGCTTATACCCTCGATATTCATAATTGTATCAGCTTCGAACCTGGTGATGTCGCTAAGGGTCATTTGTCTACGGCTAAGAGTGCCACAGTTGCCCAGAGCCATAATACTTGGAATAATGGTTTCTCTGTATCCGATGCTGATTTCGAGAGCCTCGATGTCAAAAATCTGATTCTCTCGTCTCGTAATGCCGATGGTTCGTTGCCTGAAACTCTATTGTTCCACTTGAAGTCTACTTCTACTTTAATCGATAAGGGTATGATTTACGATGCCTCCCGTTTCGAGGGCGATCAGATAGGCCATTATGTTTATTATCAGGGTTCGGCTCCCGATTTGGGTTGTTACGAATTTGGCGCTACACCCTCAGCCATAGAAGCGATGACATTCGATGATATCAAGCTTCTTAATCCCGATGCCCCTTGCTACAACTTGCAGGGCCGTCGGGTCGATGCTTCTTTTAAGGGTATCATTATCCAATCGGGTCGCAAATTTCTTTCGAAATAATATTAAAAAATCACAGATATGAAGATTGTAAGATTATTAACCATTTGTTTGCTCATGGCGGCAACGGTAGAAGTGAAAGCACAGTTCGGTCCTCAGAAGGACATGGACAGTAAGTATGCAACCGAGTTGATTAAGCCAGGTAAGTCTGCACCTGATTTTAAGATGCAAACGCCCGATGGCAAGAAGTTCCAGTTTGCCAAGTGGGCCAAAGGTAAGACAGTGGTACTCGATTTCTGGGCTTCTTGGTGCCCCGATTGTCGTAAAGATGCTCCCGAGGTGGTTCGTATGTACGAGACCTATAAGCAGCATGGAGTTGAGTTCCTGGGTATCTCGATGGATACCGATGTCGAGGCATGGAAGCAAGCCATTGAGAAGTTTGGCATTCAGTATCCTCAGGTCAGCGAGCTGAAGAAGTTTAGGGAAACGGATATTGCCAAGGCTTACGGTGTAAAGTGGATTCCCTCAATGGTAGTTGTAGGCCCTGATGGTCAGGTTAAGCTCTCTACTGTGCTTCCCTATAAAGTCGATCAGTATCTCAAGGAGCTTACCACAGGTGCTTATGTACCAGCCCAGAAAGGCGAGCGCGTCAGCATTGATGGCGACCATGGTAAGTTGTCTGCCCTTATTCAGAAGCCCGAGTTGAAGCCAGGCGAGAAATGCCCGATGGTTATTTTCTGTCATGGCTTCAGTGGCAATAAGAACGGCCCTCTCTTCGAACTTATTTGCGATACCCTCCAGCAGCATGGCATCGCCAGCATCCGTTTCGATTTCAATGGTCATGGCGAGAGCGAGGGCGAATTTAAGGATATGACCGTACCCAACGAGATTGAAGATGCCAAGAAGGTGGTAGCCTATGTGCGCGATTTGCGTTATGTAAGCGATCTGGCCATCGTGGGTCATTCTCAGGGTGGTGTCGTTTCTGCCATGACAGCAGGCCAGCTCAGTGAAGAGCTTGGCGAGCCAGCTTTCAAGGCCGTTGGTTTGATGGCTCCCGCAGCTGTGCTTCGTGATGATGCCATCAAGGGTAACACCATGGGAAAGATGTACGACCCCTTCGATCCAGGCGAGTATATCGAGTTGTTTGGCGGACTGAAGCTGGGTGGCAACTATATCAAGACTGCCTTTACCCTGCCTATCTATGAAACTGCAGCCAAGTATCAGGGCCCTGCCATTATCGTCCATGGCAATGGCGACCGCGTGGTGCCTTACACCTATGGTGAGCGTTTTCACCATATATGGCCCAAGAGCGAGTATTATATGATGGAATACTACGATCACGGCTTCTCGCAGAACGTGTATCGCGCCACCGATCTCGTTGCCCAGTTCCTCCTCCAAACCCTGAAGTAAGCAACCAATGAAACGATCCTTTTCTTTGTTCTTGCTCCTGGCGATGGTTATGGGCGTGTATGCTTCCGATACCGCTCAGGAATCGGCCAAGTTCGAGAAACTGTTGCTGGCAGAGTGGAAAGATTCTGTGCGCCATGCCCTTGCCGATGCTTTTAATGCTAAGCAGATGTGCATCGGTAGAGATACTATGCCGCTCCATTGGAGCATTTACGGTGAGAAGCCCGCTGATGGATATGCCCTGTTTATCTCGCTTCATGGCGGTGGGGGAGCCCCTGCTGAATTAAACGATAGCCAGTGGGAGAACCAGAAGCGGCTCTATCACCCGCAGAATGCCGTTTACCTTTGCCCGCGTGCCATTACGAATACCTGGGATTTACATTTCGTGCCCCAGGCCGATGCTTTTTATCGAAACATCGTGATGATGGCCGAGGCGATGCTCGATGTCAACCCGAATAAGGTCTACGTGATGGGCTATTCCGCTGGCGGTGATGGCGTATGGCGCTTGGCGCCCCGTATGGCCGATTCTTGGGCAGCAGCATCGATGATGGCTGGTCATCCGGGCGATGTGTCGCTTGTCAATCTGCGTAATGTGCCTTTTATGATCTGGTGTGGTGAACTCGATTCTGCTTACGAGCGCAATCAGCGTTGCCAGGAACGTATCGACGAAATGGCTGCGCTCCACAACAACGATCCCGAGGGCTATATCAACGAGGGACATATTGTGAAGGGCAAAAGCCATTGGATGGAGCGCGAAGACAGCGTGGCGGTCGACTGGATGGCCCAGTATCAGCGTAATCCCTATCCCAATAAGATTGTGTGGAAGCAAGAAGAGGTGGTAAAGCCCCATTTCTACTGGCTCAGTGCCCCTGTCAGAGAACTGAAGCGAGGCATGGAGGTGATCGCATCCTTCGAGGGAAACACCATCACCATCGATAAGTGCGACTACTCATCGCTTACCATATCGCTCTGCGATAAGATGATGGATCTCGATCGTCCCGTTAAGGTCATCTATAAGGGCAAGACCATCTTTAAGGACAAGGTGATGCGCCAAAAGATCACGATGCGCCGTACCCTCTATTCCCGCAATGATCCAGCCTTTGTCTTCCCAGCGCAGATCCGCGTAGAGATTAAGTAATTGGAGAAAGACAATTCTTTTGTTGTATAAGGTAGAATAAGAAGGTTGGGGGCGTAAGTATGAGCAATCACCTGACTGGTTGTGCTGTGGATATCCGCTGTTACGGCATCGAGCAGACGATATGCTATGCCATGATTCTTATGGATTATGCGGACGAATCGAAAGAAGAGTTTGACGAGCTCTTCATCGAAAAGAACAAGTATAATTGCTATTGGGTTCACCTTGCCGTGCGTCCGAGTGGTAATCGAAGAAAGGTTTCGTTCCTAAACGGATAGTAAATGAAAGAGGATGTGCTTGGCACACCCTCTTTATTGATGATAACGGTCGATTCCTTGTTTAAGGAAACTGATGTATCCGTTGATATCCTCGTCGTAGGCGCGACTGCCTGCCAGCGGTTTGCCTTCGTTGTCGAGCATCACGTAGAATGGTTGGGCATTGGCACCGAATTTTTTGCTTTGCAGATAACTCCATTTTGCACCTACCGTGCGCAAGGTCTTGGTGTTACCCTCGCCGTCGGATACCTCGTAAGGCTCTTTCAGTGGTGTTTTATCGTCTACATAGAGCGAAATCAGTATAAAGTCGTTGGTCAGCATATCAGCCACCTTGGGGTCTGTCCATACAGCTGCTTCCATCTTTCTGCAATTTACGCAACCAAAGCCCGTAAAATCTATCAATACGGGTTTTCCTTGCGCTTTTGCTGCGGCCATGCCTTCCTCGTAGCTGGTATATTTGGCCTCTACAACCTTGTTGTTCAGGTTGAAGTCTTGCGTGTTCATTGGGGGTGCAAAAGCACTTACCGCCTTGCAGGGAGCGCCCCATAAGCCTGGTATCATATAAACGGCAAAGGCCAGCGATACCAATCCACCCATTATGCATATTACGGGCATGGGTTTGTTTAACTCACCACCAATCTCATCGGTCTGGAACTTCAGCCATCCGCAGAGATAAGCTCCCAACAAACCGAAGATCACGATCCAGAGAGACAAGAATACCTCTCGATCGAGCAGATGCCATCCGTAAGCCAGATCGGCCACAGAGAAGAATTTCAGGGCGAAGGCCAGTTCGATGAATCCCAATACGATTTTCAGGGTGTTCATCCATGATCCCGATTTGGGAGCCTGCTTCAACCATGACGGGAAGAGGGCGAAGAGCGTAAATGGCAAGGCCAGTGCGAGTGCAAAGCCCAGCATACCCAGTGCAGGCGCCAACCAATTGCCGCTCGTGGTGGTTTCTACCAATAGCAGTCCGATAATAGGTGCCGTGCATGAGAATGATACCAATACGAGCGTAAAGGCCATGAGGAAGATAGACAACAATCCACTGGTTTCAGAGGCTTTCGTGTCTACCTTATTGGCCCAGCCCTCGGGCAATTTGATTTCAAACCATCCGAAGAAGGAAAGGGCGAATATTACTAATAAGAGGAACAGGAAGATGTTGAATACGGCATTTGTCGACATGGCGTTGAGCGTGTCGCTACCAAATACAGCCGTTACCAGCAATCCTAGTCCCAGATAAATCACGATGATGGAAATACCGTAGGTGATGGCATCCTTGATACCCTTTGCCTTATCGCTCTTGGCGCGCTTCAGGAAGAAACTTACCGTCATGGGGATAATGGGCCAGATACAAGGCATACATACGGCTAAAAGTCCGCCGATGAAGCCCATCAGCAGGATATAGAATAAGGAGTGGTCGGCGATACTGTCGCTGCCACCCATGGCCTTTAGGTCGTCGACTACCGGCGCCCAGAGGTCTAGGGAGTCTTTGTTTTCTAAGGAGACTACTTTTTTATTGTCTAAGGAATCTAGGAATTTAGGAATATTGCTTTCTGCGATATTCTCGTCAGGGTTAATTCCTATATTCCTATATTCCTTAGAATTATTATCCTCCTTAGAAACAGTTTCTTCCTTAGAAACGGCGGGGCTTTGGCCCTTGGCTTTAAATTCTACCTCCGTAGGCGGCAAGCAGCTTTCGTCATTACAAGCCCCATACTCCAGATAGCAGTCGATATCGTAATCGGGTTTTGTAAAGCGTATTTTCTGTACGAAGGTGGCTTCGTTCTCAAAGTACCTCAGCTCCATTTCAAACAGCTTGTCATACTGCTTGATTTCCTTGCCTCTGGCCTGAAGTTTGCCAACCTTCTCGGCACCCTCCATCTTTACCACGTTAAACGAGGCCTCAATAGGTCCGTCTTGTCCGAGGTTGGTGGAGTACACGTGCCATCCCGCATCGATCTTGGCTTTGAAAATGATTTCAGCCTCTTGCCCTTTACCCGTTATCAGTTGGGAGGTGAAGTGCACAGGATCCACCATCTGTGCCTGAACACAAATGGGGATCCATAAAAGTATAAGATAAAGTAGTCTTAGCATTAGAGACCAAGACCTTTCTTCAGTTTGTCAGCGCCTTTGTCGATAGCTTCGTTTGCCTTCTGCTTTGCATCTTCCTTAACACTCTCTACGGCAGCCTTACCAGCCTTATTCAGGGTGTCTACAGCAGCTGCGCCAGCCTGATTCATACCGTCTACAGCACTATTCAGCCCGTTTACGATGCTCTCAGCAGGTGCAGCAGTGAGAGAATTTATAGCACTTGTCACCATCTCGTTGTCACCAGCAAAAGCCTTGATCTTCTCGGCATTCTCTTTCAGAAACTCCTGAACCTTGGTTACATACAATTTTGCAGCCTCAGGATTGGTGCTCAAAAATTCCTTAATCTTCTCCTGAATGCTTGTCAAAACCTCTTGCAACTTGCTGGCATCCTGAGCCTCAATCTGCTCTGAGAGAGCGGCTGTAATGTCGGTTATTGCAGTTTCAACATCCTCTTGTGCTACAGCCTCTGTGTTTTCTGCAGGAGCCTGAGTCTTATTACCACACGATGTAAAACCAATGGCTATCATAGCCAATACTGCGAATAATACTTTTTTCATAATGCTTGAGTTATGTTAATAATGAATGCTTAATGCTTATTGTTCTTGATTTTCGGCAACAAATTTACTGCATTTTTAATTATGTTGAAACATTTTAGCTATCTTTTTTGTTTTTTTTAGTACTTTTGCAGTCTCATTTTCAGAAGTATTAGTTTTTATTTGACATATATGACAACATTCACGTTTAAGCCGAAACTATTTTCGACACTTAAGAATTACGATCGCCGTCAGTTTACGACCGACTTGCTGGCTGGTGTCATCGTGGGCATTGTCGCCCTGCCATTGGCCATTGCCTTTGGTATTGCCTCAGGTGTAACGCCCGAGAAGGGTATTATCACTGCAATTGTGGCTGGTCTTATCGTTTCGTTCTTTGGTGGTTCCAAAGTTCAGATTGGTGGCCCCACGGGCGCGTTCATTATTATTATATACGGAATCATCCAACAGTATGGTTTCGAGGGCCTGACCATCGCCACGCTATTGGCTGGTGTGTTCCTCATCATGTTTGGCGTGCTCCATTTGGGTACGATCATCAAGTATATTCCTTATCCCATTGTGGTAGGTTTTACGTCGGGTATCGCCCTGACCATTTTCACCACGCAGATTAAGGATCTCTTTGGACTGACGATGGATTTCGTACCTTCTGATTTCATAGAGAAATGGATTGCCTATTTCAAGCAGATGGGCACGCTCGACCCCTGGAGCATGGGCGTGGGCGTAGGTTCTGTTGCCGTGATAGCCTTATGGCCTAAGATTGCCCGCTATAATAGCATATTGGCTAAATTGCCTGGTTCGTTGATTGCTATCATTGTGATGACGATTGCTGCTCTGTTGCTGAAGAATGAGATGGGTATTACCAGCATTGAGACGATTGGCGACCGATTCTCTATTTCCAATCAGTTGCCTGGTGCTGTGGTGCCCGAGCTTTCTTGGGAGGTTATCAAAGGTTTGGTATCGCCTGCTATTACGATTGCCATTCTGGGTGCTATCGAGTCGTTGCTTTCTGCTACGGTGGCCGATGGTGTGATTGGCGATCGCCACGATTCAAATACCGAGTTGATTGCCCAGGGTATGGCCAATCTGGCGAGTCCTATCTTTGGCGGTATTCCTGCTACCGGTGCCATCGCCCGTACCATGACTAATATAAATAATGGTGGTCGTACGCCTATAGCTGGTATCATCCACGCTGCTGTGCTCTTGCTGATTTTCTTGTTCCTCATGCCACTTGCCCAGTTTATCCCAATGGCTTGTCTGGCTGGTGTACTGGTGATTGTAAGCTATAACATGAGTGGCTGGCGTTCGTTCTTCAGCATTTTGAAGAATCCTAAAAGCGATGTTATCGTACTTTGGGTAACTTTCCTGCTGACGGTGATTTTCGACCTCACCATCGCTATCGAGGTAGGTTTGATCTGCGCTTGTCTGCTCTTCATGCGTCGTATGGCTGAAACTACCGATGTGAAGGTAATCAGCGATGAGATTAACCCCGAAGAAGAGGAGAGTGACTTCCAGTTGGGCAACCTTGAGCACCTTACCATTCCAGAGGGTGTAGAGGTGTACGAGATCAACGGCCCATATTTCTTTGGTGCTGGTAACCGTTTTGAGGAGATTATGAGTGCCCTTCGTCATCAGCGTCGTCGCCCCAAGGTGCGCATCATCCGTATGCGTAAGGTACCATTTGTTGATTCTACAGGAATCCACAACCTTACTAACCTCTGTCTGATGAGTCAGCAAGAGGGTATTCAGGTCGTGCTGTCGGGTGTTAATCCCAAGGTACAGGCTGTGTTACATAAGGCCTCGTTCGATAAGTTGCTGGGCGAGCAGAATATCTGCTCTCACATCAACGAAGCACTTGAGCGCGCTTCTTCTCTTTTATAAGCGCGTATTCTTCTCTGGCGCGTGCGAGCTGGGCTTGGAAGGCCTCGTTCGACATGAGGCGACACATCACTGCGGTGGCCTCTACAAGGGCGGCATCGATGTCGCTCTTGTAATGTCTGCCACAAATCACACGGTTGATGGCATACTCTTGGGCTCTACTGATGAGTGCCTCTGTAGAGTCGGGTACCACAAGGGCCAGTGTGAAGGCATACACCCATCCTCTTACTGTATGTCCTGAAGGATAGCTCCACGAATCTGCATATTCGGCATCGTATTCCGGCACGAGCGATGGCTCGCCAAAATGCACGAAGGGGCGCTCGC
The DNA here is from genome assembly GCA_905234145.1 of uncultured Prevotella sp. Taxonomy (GTDB): domain Bacteria; phylum Bacteroidota; class Bacteroidia; order Bacteroidales; family Bacteroidaceae; genus Prevotella. Next base: position 10,702 of record CAJOGK010000014.1, read on the forward strand.
GATGGTAATAATCCTTCGCTGCCTTATTCACTTCGTTGGCGTCTTTCTTTGCGCCCTCTACCAGTTTGAATATCTCAGGACATTCCTCTGGGCCGATGACGAATCCAGCAGAGCCGCTAAAAGCTTTCGACATCCACTGCACTTCGTCTAAGGCAGCCAGTACGCCTCTGGGTGTAGAGCGCTGTTCCTTGCCAATTTCATAAAAATAGGAGTCGTTATCGAAATCCTTGGAACCGAATGCTGGCGGACTGGTAATGAATTTCAGGTGGTTGGGTCGCTCCTCTGCACTCAGGAATTTGTTTATTTTTACACTGTTGTTCTTATCGTCATCAACTGCCTGCATGGAGGCCAGCAGGGTTGCTACATCAGCAGGTGCCGTTGTGGTAGGCACGAAATCGATGTCGGGTATCACGATGGTCTTAAACCAGTCTCTCAGCCAACCCTTATACTGGTTCTGAGAGTCGGCCACCATCAGCAATATTTGTCGCCCGTCTTCTGTTTTAGGCCCCATGCAGATGCCCTCGTAGTTGGCGAAGTTCTGGTTTTTCAGATTGATGTGGGTGCGAAACTCTGTAATCAACTTCTTTTGCAGCAGATCGCCTGGATTCTGCAGAGAGGGATTTACCAGATAGAGTTTTACGTGTACAAAAGAGCCGATATATTTTGGTGTCTCTCTTATTTCGCGCTCCAGAACGATAATCTGTCCGTTGTCGAGTGCTGTCAAACCGCTCACACCCAGTATACTTTTGCCCTCCAGACTCTCTACAGCCGAGGAGTCGCTCAAGTACCAGTATTGTTCTTTCGGTTGCAGGTCTTCGCCAAAGCTCTGTAGTCGCAATAAGTTGGCTATCTTTTTCTTGATGTTGGGCTTTGCCCCGTCTTGCTTGAGTGTATTTTCGGTGGTCGTCCAGAATCGGTGGGTGCTGGCATTATATGTCAGTGCCTCAAAACCGCAATTGCTACGGGTGGTGGTAAACTCGCTGGGGATGTTCAGCTTTCTGCCCGTCTGCTGTCCTACGAGGGTGTATTCTATAATCTGGCCGTCGCTCTCGCTGCTTACGAATACCGTGTTGGTAGGCGCCACATAGCAGATGCCCTCTTCATCACGGTTGGGCTTGTCGCTCATCGTCATAAAGCCCTCATTCTTTACGTCTTTGATATCGCCCGTCTTGGTATCGGTAAGAATGGTCATCACGTGGAAACCAGCCGTTGGCGACTTGTCATTTGCTACAGCATAGCAATCACCTCCCAACCACGTAATGCCGCTATAGTTGCCTGCGGGTACGGTCTTGGGAAATTTGTGCTGCTTGTTTACCCTTACTTCCTGAGCCGGAACCTGTATGGTTGCCAGCATCAGGAGGGTAGAGATAAATAGCCTGTTCATTTTTTTATTGCATGTCGTAAACTACTTGCATCAGTTGCTTACCTAGGTCATCGGCCAGCTGCATGGTTTGTGCCTCGCTGTAAACACGAATAATTGGCTCGGTGTTGCTCTTGCGCAGATGAACCCAGCGATCGGGGAAGTCGATCTTTACACCATCGATATCGTTGACCACAGCAGAATTGTCCTTGGCAAACATCTCCTTAACCTTCACCAGAATGGCGTCGACGTCGGTCTCAGGGGTCAGGTCGATGCGATTCTTGGCGATCTGATAGTTGGGGAAGGTGTTACGGAGCTCACTAGCGGTGCAACCCTTCTGTGCCAGACTTGACAAGAAGAGGGCAATACCTACGAGGGCATCGCGACCATAGTGGCTCTCGGGATAGATCACACCGCCATTGCCCTCGCCACCAATCACTGCACCTACCTCTTTCATCTTGGTGGTAACATTCACCTCACCCACAGCAGCAGCTGTGTACTGACCACTATGCTTCAAAGTAACATCGCGCAGGGCACGTGTACTACTCAGATTAGAAACGGTGTTGCCAGGGGTATGGCTCAATACGTAATCGGCCACGCTAACCAGCGTGTATTCCTCGCCAAACATGGTGCCATCCTCACAGATGAATGCCAAGCGGTCTACATCGGGATCGACTACGATACCAAGGTCGAAACCGCCTTTCTTCATGCGATCCATGATGCCATGGAGGTTTTTCTCAAGTGGCTCTGGATTGTGGGCAAAGTCGCCAGTGCAGTCACTATTCAGTATCTCGTAGTCAACACCCAGTGCCTTGAAGAACTCGGGCAAGATAATGCCACCTACGGAATTGATGGTATCGGCACACACACGGAAACCACGCTTCTTGATAGCCTCGCGATCGGTGAGCTTAAGCTGGAGCACAGCGTCGATATGGCGACGATTGTAGCTGTCGTCAATGATACATTTGCCAAGTTTGTCGACCTCGGCATATTCAAACTTCTCCACCTCGGCCAAACGGAGCACTTCGGCACCATCGGCTGCTGTCAGGAACTCACCCTCGCGGTTCAACAGCTTCAGGGCATTCCACTGACGGGGATTGTGAGAGGCGGTGATGATAATACCGCCATCGGCTCCCGACATACGAACGGCCAGCTCGGTGGTGGGAGTAGTGGCATAACCAATATCGAGTACATCGTAGCCCATACCCATAAGGGTACCAACGACTACGTTACGTACCATAAGGCCAGAAATACGGCCATCGCGACCTACCACAATCAGTGGCTTTTTGCCACTGAGACCTTGCTTATTCTTTTGGCCTCCAATAAACTGGGCATAGGCAGTGGTAAACTTTACAATATCAAGGGGATTAAGAGTATCTCCAGTAGGTCCGCCTATAGTTCCACGGATACCGGAGATGGATTTAATAAGTGTCATATTACTAACTTTAAAATTATAACTTCTAGCTTTCTCGTTCGAATGTGATAACGTAATAAAATGGCATCACATTGCTGCTGGCATCAGCATGGCCCTGAGAGTGGGGCACGATGAGGCGCACCTTAGCGCACTGCTCGTCGGCAGTCTGCGGGCGACCTACCTTAATATAACTAAAGGGCACAATCCATCCCGAGGGCACTGAGGCACCATGGTAGACATTCATGACGCCACTCGTAAACGAAGCCGTATACGTGGCATTGGTGCGACTTACATTCATACAATCGGGGATGGCTGTGGCCGGGATATCGCCAAACATCATGGCTGGATCGTCGTTGCGACAATAGATAGTATCGTTCATGATATCGAACTCCATGAAACGACATACTAACTTGGCATTCTCACCATCCTGAATAGATGTGCCACAACCATGGCGCATAATCTGCATGTAAACACCTGTCTTGTCGAGTTTCACAAACTCGTTGCGACTCAAATCGGTTGTATAGTTCTGCTCCTTAAACTGATCCTCGCTGATGACAACGATGGAAGAATCGGCAATGAACTTGGCAATGGCATTGCGCTCCTTTTCCTTCTTGTCGCCGTAAGTCTCATAATCGTTACAACTGGCAAGAACGGCTGCTATGGTGATCAATATAAATAGATATTTTTTCATCATTTTACGTATTGACGCTGCAAAAGTACGAATAAATTCTGAAACAACGTCAATAATTAGGCTACTTTAACTTGTTTTCGTATGCAAGAAGTGCTTTTTTGACCGTTTTGACGGCATCTTGCATGGTGCCATTCACGCGTCCACCCGATGCATTAAGGTGGCCACCGCCATTGAAAAACTCTTCGGCCATCTTATTGCAGGGGAAGTCGTCGACGGAGCGAAGGCTTACCCAAATGAGGTTGGGCTTGTCGGAATCCTCGCGCAGAGAGATACTAAGCTTGAGGCCCTTTATCTGCTGGGGGATATTCACCAAACCCTCGGCATCGCCCTTAATAAAGCGGAAACGCTTCTGTTCTTCCTTGGTGAGGGTATAGAAAGCAGCGTGAAACTCGGGCACATAGACCAGCTTTTCGTACATCACATAGCCCATCATGCGGATGCGATCCTCGGAATAGTTATGGTAAACGTTGCGATAGATCTTATCTTTGTCGATGTTCTTGGTGAGCAATTCACCAATGATGAAGTAGATTTCGGGGCGCGTGCTGTTGTAGAGGAATCCGCCAGTATCGGTCATCATGCCACAATAGATGGGTACGGCAAACTGTTTGGAGACTTGCTCAAAGCCACCTAATTGCCACACGATGCGGAAAATAAGTTCGCTGGTGCTGCTGGCTTCGGGTTGCGAGATAGTGAGCACAGTAGGCACGTTGGGGTCGAGATGGTGATCGATAAGCACTCTGGGTGCTTTCGTATTGACCAGCGATGACTCCATCTCGTCGACACGACTAGGGGTGTTGTAGTCGAGACAGAATACAAGGTCGGCTATCTTGAAGAGCATGTCGCACTTCTCCTTGTGCTTGTCGTAGCGCACAATCTTCTCAGTATTGGGCATCCACTTCAGAAAGTCGGGATACTGATCGGGCACGATGACAGTAGGGTCTTTGCCCAGTGAGCGCAGATATTCAGCCCAACCCAGCGAAGAACCAATCGCATCGCCATCAGGACTCTTGTGGCATGTAATGAGGACGGTTTGTGCAGTAGAAATCAGCTGGTTCAATTGAGCCAGCTGATTTGCATTCAGAATATCAATATTCACTTTTTTACCTTTTTACTTTTTTACCTTTAAAAAAGCTTGTTTGGATAAATACCCTCATCAACGAGTTGCTTGATGCGGGCAACGGTTGCTTCGCGATCGGCAGCATAAGTAACACCAAACCACTTAGAAGTGGTGTCGAGCACCTCAACAGTTGCTGTGCCTTCGTTGATGAGCTTGTTGACCATCAGTGGAATGAAGAACTCGGCCTTGAGATTCTCGATGTTCTTTGGATCGCTGAGGAACTCTTTGAAGTAAGCCTCAGAATACTCGAAGTAATCGGGTGTGAAGCCCCACATGTTCATTGAAACAGGGGTATTATCGGCTACCTCTACCCACTGGCCTTGCTCGTCCTTAAAGCGGATAGGCTCACTGGCAGCACCTGCGTTAGAGCCATCAGCAGCACAACGTACGATCTCTGTGCGCTCTACAACGGTGGTAAGATGACCCTTCTCGTTCTTTGAGCAGATACCACGGGCTACGGTACCGTTCTCTGACAGGGTATTGCCTACACGGAAACCTACCATGGCATACTGATTCTTGGCACCCTCGGGCAGATTAGCCAGGAACTTGCCAATCACCATAAAGGCATCGCGATTATAGAAGTCGTCGCAGTTAATCACACAGAAAGGCTCCTTAATCACATCCTTACCCATGAGTACGGCGTGGTTAGTACCCCAAGGCTTCTGGCGACCCTCTGGTACGCTAAAGCCCTCTGGCAGAGCGTCGAGCGCCTGGAAACAGAGCTCGCACTTTACCTTACCCTCATACTTGGCGAGAATCTGGGTGCGGAACTGCTCCTCGAAATCCTTACGGATAACCCATACAATCTTGCCGAATCCAACCTGGATGGCATCGTAGATACTATAGTCCATGATGGTTTCGCCATTGGGACCCAGACCATCGAGCTGCTTTAGGCCACCATAACGGCTACCCATACCTGCTGCAAGCAGAAATAACGTTGGTTTCATATTGCTTTATCAATTAGTTGTTTAACAATTTGCCTGCAAAGATACAACTTTTTTCCAAGGATATGCATTTTTTATTCTAAGGAATCAGTGAATTTAGGATTTTTTTACGATGAGAAATCCTTAGAACGGGTATCCGATGGCAAAGTGCAGGGTTTGTCCATCTTTGAAGCTACCGATATTGAAATAACCACCCTTCGTATCCCCTTCATCAAGAATCCTTTCCTGAGGGGAGTGGAGTGCGATACCCCAATCGAGACGTAACACGAGGAATCCAAGATCGTAGCGCAAGCCGATACCCGTGCCAAGAGCGATATCGTTGAAGAATTCGGATGGCTTGAATTTAGCCTGGTCGCCCCAGAGATCGAATATCACCAATAATCCCAGTTGCGTAGGATCGGTTATCTGTTCCAATTCTTCCTTCGAGGTGTGCATAATGTTTCGCAGATTCCAAACGTTGCCGGCATCGACGAAGGCGGCACCATACAGATTGCCATACAACCGGGTGCGATATTCAAGGTTGGCGATGAGTTTCATTTCACCATTGCGGAAAACGTAATTAAACTGGCGATCCTTTAGGTGTAAGTCGTTTAATCTACCAGGGCCAACGTCACGCACACCGAAGGCACGGATGCTATTGGCACCACCGGCATAAAACATCTCTGTAAAGGGCAAATCCTTGCTGTTGCCATAGCTCCAGGCTACACCAGCATTGAGGTGGCCTACGAGTTGAGAGTTGTTTCCTATGCCCCACTTCTTGGTGAAATCAGTTTCGACACGAAGAAACTGCGAATATTCGGTCTTGAAGAGCGTCTTACCCTTTTCATTGAAGCTACGACCACACAACATATCAAAGAGAGAAACCAGATTGCTCGCCTCTTCGACAGTGGTTTCCCAGCGGATGGGGTTGTGATATTTTGCGGGACTGGTATAAATATAGGTATAGCGCATCTTGGGCACAAAGTAATCGGCCATTGAGCGCACCAGATACATGTTGGTGGCCATGATGGAGTCGAACTTCCATGTGGTACTGTTCTTGAACTGATACTTTACGGAAAGCGGCGAGAACTCGTGTCGACTCGTTTCCGAGGATTGCCAGCGATAAGTCCACTCGCCCGATACCACGTGCATCTTGTAATATTCCGGTCGATATACGACATCAGCAGATACCTTTGCTAAAGTGGTAGGGGCAGAATAGAATTTACGACGGATGGGGCGCCCGTTCTTATCCCTGCGAATGCGATCGCTGTTGTAGAAGGGGGCTAAGATGCGAGGGAACTCAAGCGAGATGTCTGCACCATACTGATAGTTACTGTTTCGCCCATCGCTCGTGTTTTGCCATTGGTAGGAACCATGCAGGTTGATGTCGAGCTTCTCAGCACCACGAAACAGATTACGTTTGGTGAAACCGATCTTTAACTCTGGTCCGTAGCGGCCATTGGTACGTCCGATGGCATTACCCTCGATATAAAAATCGTATGGTTTATCAAACACCAGATTCAATTTTAGGTCAAGGGTATCGGTGTCAGGACGGGGTATAAACTGGAAATCGGTGTTGCTGAACACACCCGTGGCATTGAGTTTGGAAGTAGACTCTACATAACGGTCGTAAATAAACTCCTGACGAGGACGGATACGCAGATTCCGAATAAGTACCCTAGGGCGTACGGGCACGTATTTGCCATTATAATGGAACGTCAGACTACGACGCTTCAGAGAATCGTTGAGTTGTTCGCGCATCGACTTGCGGAACTGAATATCAATCTTGCCTATATACCACTTGTGGAGCGCCTCTGGGGGCAAACCACTGGCTAACTGGAAACGTAACTGACTCTTGTTCTCTATGGCAAAGGTATCGGCCAGATACGAGGCGTAGTTGGGCGAATAGTAATAATAGCCATTATTACGGAACAGAGTGCTGATACGTGTGCGCTCGCCATCGAGATTAACTAAACTGAAGGGACTACCTTTCTTAATTAAGCTCTCTTCCTTTGTGGAGTCGATGAGTTGCTTCATCGCAGGGGGGAAGTTGATATAGCTGACACTATCGATGGTGAAGAGCGAATCGATATGGATCGTGTAGCGCAAACGACTTTTCTTGGGGTTGCGGGTGGCCACAGGCTCGTAGTCGACAGTACTCCTGAAGTAACCATAATTGCGCAGGACGTTCTGGGCTACAGTAGCGTGAAGGGGCGGATTCACCTGACTCATTAGTACCGGAGGCGTGCCAAAGGTTTTGGTCATCCACTTGGCAAAACCCGAGTTTTTGCCAGAGTAGCGATTATACACCGACAGATGCCACGACCATGGCAAAGTGTAGTAACTACTGCCAAAGAGCGAATTGTTTGGTTTGGTGGCGAGCGCTACCTCTACATCTTCCTTTGCTTTTGCGAGGTTGTCCTCAAAGATAAGCTCCTTAGGGTCATCAGCGTAGACGATGGGCTTTAAGCCAACAAAGAGCTGATCGTCCTCTGGAATGTTCTTCGTCATCGAACATGAGGAGAGGAAGATGAGACAACAAATATATGCTAACTTATTTTTTATCACGTTTGTCATTTGTATTTGTCTTTGTCTTAAAGCGGAACAAATCCCGCCAGCTATCGAGTTTTTTGCGCCATACGAAACCACCACCATATTCGCTGGTGTAGCCCTCAAGCCAATCGTATGAGTTCTGCTTGTAGAAAAGCTTCAGGTTCTTGGTACCCTCCATGTTAAGGCGATACTCCATCGACACATTGTCGAAGAATGATTGCTTCTGGCCTTGGGCACTGGCACCGGTGGATACTAATCCGCCAATCTCTATCTTCAGTCGGTTATTGAAGAATCGCTTAGAGAACTGGAAGGAGTAGTCGGTAGTCGCATCGCCTGTACTTGAGACAGAGTTCTCGACACCAATATTAATATCGACGGTTTTCAGTGCAGACCCAGCAATGTGATTGATCTCACTCTGTAGGAAGGCACTGAGTGCTGAGTTCATAGAGAAATTGCCCGCATTACCGCTATCAAGATACATACCCGTGGTGAGCATCGCTACGGCTATCTTGCTTTGCTCCTCAAGCGACATGGCACTGAGTTCGCCATTAATCATGTGGTCTTCTGGCGCCTGGATGATAAATCGCAAACCCATATCATTGAGCGTCTTAGTGATTTCTACACCACAATCGAAGGCCACACTACGGGTGCCGCCATACTCATCGTTTACGACAGACTTGGTACGCTCTGTAGCCGTAATGTTCAGTTTGGGGTTATAGGGGTCGCCTGTAAACTCTACATAGCTGCCTTCTTTTACATGGAAGGTCTTAAGCGGAATGACAGGCAGAGAGTATTTCATGTTGCCACTGGTCAGGGTGTATTTACCCTTGAGATCGATGCCCTCGGAATTATAGCGCATGCGGAGGTCGCCACCACCAATAAGATCGACATAGTTCGTACGCTCTGTATTCAGGTTGCAGAGGATATGGGCTCCTTGCGAGATATTGATGCTGAGATCAGCCTCGAAGCCTGTAGGCATGGGGCGCGTTTCGATGACTACCAAAGAGTCGCTGAAATCAGTAAACTTTACCAGTTCGTCGAGACGATTATCTGTAGAGAGGGGCGAGTCGAGCAATAGGTAGGTCATATCGGTAGTGCCAAGCACGTCTAAGCGACCACGCATCTTCAGTTGCTCTAATGGTCCTTGCATGCGTGCCAAGAAGTTGACGTATGCCTTACCCCAGGCGATGCTCTTGGCCTCTTGCTTGGAATTGATAAGCAGGAGGTTACGGGCTCGCATACGCATATCCATCGTGATACGATTCATATTAGAGAAGTCGACGTTACCCATGAGGATGAGAGGCTCGTCGTTGTAGGCATAGAGACCGAGATTCTCAATAAGAAGTTTGGAATCGACCAAGCGAACGGGGTCGTTGTCGAAGCGCATCTTTACACCGTATGGCTCACTCACAAGATAGGCATCTTCTACGAAGATTTCGCCATCGATATCTGGATGAACGGTTGTGCCTTTAATATTGAATTCTCCCTCGCCAAAGCCCTGAAGTCCTACAATCTGATCAGGCACAAAACCATTGGCTATCGATAATGGGAAGTGCGTCATCTTAAAGATGGCATCGATACTTCCTTCGCCCTCGTTTTGGCAATTTCCTGTAAGCAAACCGAACTCCTCTTCGTCGAGCATCAGGCGCGCTTCGATGGCGTGGGTATTGTCCTCTTTCATCATGTAAACCAACTCAGTGCTGATGTTGCCGATGGGTGAGCCTTCGTAGGTCATATTCTGTACGGCCATATCCGAGGCCACAGAGATATGGCTTTCAGGGTCTTGCAGAATATGGAAGTCGCCATTGAGCTTACCTGTAAGCCTGGGGAGGTAAGGCAACACGGAGGTGATTTCTTTCAGGTCGAGACGATTCACACTCAGCGTTACATCTTGCAGCATGGTGGAATCCTGATTCTCGGTATAGATTTTTACACCAGTCTTGTCATCGGCTATCAGGTCGATTTTTGCTTGTATCTTCTTATCCCTTCCTAAGAAGATGAAATTGTCTTTGTTCAGATTAAACTCCTTGTATCCGATGGTGGGGCGCTCTGGCATCAGCTTAAAGCGGAGCCCATTGTCTTCCCTTTCAACGGTAGCACCCAAACGTACACCCATACGACCTTTGTCATCGTAGTAGCGCAAGCCACCCAGCAAGCCGTGCTCATGTAAATGACCATCCAAGAGGGCATTAAACACAAACTGAGGGTTACGCTTGTTGTTGCGTATCTGAGCCTGATAAGTAAGGCGCTCACCTTTTTGCGTCAGGTTCAGACGAATGGTGTCGATACGTGTGCTGTCGTAATTCAAAGAATAGAGGTGGCTCGTAGCATTCACACCAGATTCTGGTGAGGTGGTCATGTCGAGCAGCAAATCGTTAAATGTAATATCGCTGGTGCGAAGCAGGTTAGCGATAGGGTTGTTGTGCTTACTCTCAACGTGCAACTTCATCGTAGGCAGCAATTGCTTTAAAGCAGGTTGGTCGATATTGTTGTTGTTGTATTGTGCTATGATAGAGTTGTTGAGGGTGGTAATTTGCTTTAGCAACTTCTCATAACCACCACTGCCATCTAGTTTTACGATGAAGTCGCCACTTTGGGCACGAACATAGGTGGTATCAGGATTTGTTTTGAGCAAGATACCAATACGTTCCGGGTAGTATTTTTTCTTCTCGTCTTGAATCATGATGTCGCCAATCAGTCCACTCACCTTATGGGTGGCCTTCAGGTCGCTACTGATGTCGATATCGCCTTTGAAGCCTACAACGAGGGTATCGTTTACCAAGCGCAATCTGAAGAGGTCGGCTTTGGCAAGGTCGGCACTGAGCTTGCCTTCCAAACGATGGGGGTCGAGCAAGGCATCGATACCTATCGTGCCATTCAACAATTGATTGTGCCCTGTTATACTGGCTTGTCCTCTGCCATCGTGTAAATCTGCCTTAGCGGTAAGGTCTTTCAGCTGTACCCTACCATATTGCAATAAATCGATATTGGTATCTGCTACAAGGTGACTCTTATTGGATAGGAAATTGGTGCCATAGCCTTTAGCTCTTATATCAGCAGTAAGATGGTAGAGCGAATCTTTTGGCATGAAGTGGTGCAGATTCAGTTGCCGGATACTGATATCGGCATTATAGCTCATCAGGTCGATGACCATATCGCCCTTGGCATTCCTAGGGATGGTAGCTTCGGCTTTGGCCTTTACGATACCTTCTCCTTCATGGGCAGTAAGATTTGTAGCGTATTTGTTGCCATCTATTTTCATTGTGCCATCGAGGGTGATGCCTTGTGGGATGCGGTAAGCCTTCATCAGTGAGGGATCGGCTAGTGCGAGTAGGAAGTTGATGTCTTGGGCTTTGGTGTCAATATTCAGGTCGGCTTTCAGATTCTGCATGTCGCTGAGATGCTCTGCGGTTCCATTGATGGTCATACGGAAGGCTGTAAGCAGAGAGATGTTAAGACCAGTGAAGTCCATCTGTTGCATATTGCCGTTGATGGAACCTAAGATGTGGAGCGGGTGGTTGGGATAATGCTGTATGAAGTTCTGAGGCATATCGCCTAAGAAACTCATTAGGTCTTGCTTGCCTATCTGGGCATTCAGGCGCACCATCATCTGACCAGGATTTTGTTCGTCAGCTATATTAAAGTCGAGGTCTGTTTCTGTATAGATATCAGAGTCTGGTGTCCGCATTTTTAACTCTTTCAACTGGATGTTGTTAAAGGTGGAATCGAGGCGGATACTTCCAGAAACATGGGTGAAGTCGATACCACATTTCTCTTTCATGGCACCCTCCTTGATGTGAAGTGTAAGTCCTTCTGACGAAAAACGGAAAGAGTCAGCTTTCAGATTGATGTCGCTCATGGCGATGTGGTTATAGTCGAAGCCCTTTACTTCAGGCATCCAGCGGATGTCGTAATTCATTTTACCTCCCTTCCAGTCGAGATTCTTCACCTTATAAATACTATTGCCGATGTCGATGATGGTCTCATGGGCTACGGCATGTCCCATATAGGTTGCCACGTTGAGTGTGTCACCAGGTAGGTGGAGCGTAAGACTGGTTTTGCTGAAACTGAGGCTATCAGCATTGATAATCCATTTTGCGGTAGAGGTGGTCGTGTCTACAGCTGCCGTATCGCTCAAGGCGATATCGAGACAGGCATCAGATAGTCGTGCACCGTTTACTTCTGCTGTTTCTGCATCAAGGTCGATACCTTTCGATGCAAGCCATAATTCATTAAGATTGGCTTTGATTCTTAGATCACTGATAAAGCCATTGGTATTGATTTTGGCTTCATGAAGCGATAGCTCGTCGATAATGACCTTCTTGCTGAATAAGGGCAGTAATCTTACGTTGGCCACCAGTTTCTTTACATCGGCAATCGTATCTTTTACCTGAGGCAGGGAGTCGTTCTGATGCAACATTCTGAAACCATCCATGCCCAAATCGAGCGGAAACTCCAGATTGACGTGCTCAATGGTAATCTCCATGCCTGTTTTCTCTGAAGCAATAGCTGCTACTTTCTTCACCGCCCAATTCTGGATGGGTGGTAAATAAAGCAGTGCGGCGAGTATCATTATCAGCAGAATGGGCGATAACACCGCTATGCCTATCCACTTGAGCACTTTTTTCATCTTCAGTAATGAAATGACGCTGCAAATATACAATAAATCTCTGAGAAATTGCAAAAACCTCGGATTATTTTACGATGTAGGGGGTACATTGGCGTATTTCCACGGGTATAGTTTCTGTTTCCATGCTATCTTTCCTGACACGCAAGCGCACCATACAGGCTTTGGTATTGATAGGTTTTTGCTGGTCGAAGATAAAGTTGCCGATGCTGTAATAAATCTGATGACCATGAAAATCCTCGATGGTTTGCAGGGTGTGGGTATGATGACATACCAGTACATCAGCCCCTGCCATCACTAGTAAGTGGGCCTCGTGGCGCTGAAGGGGTACAGGTATTAAGGTGTGTTCGCCTCCCCAATGGAGCGATACGATGATGACAGCTGTAGAATCAGCTTGTCGCAGTTGGTGTACGCGATTCAAGAGTGAATCCATGGGTTCCTGACTCACTGATGGTTTTTCTGGTAGATAGGCGAAGTTTTCAAGAGCCAGACGAAGCGAGGGTACTAACCATACTTTTCTTGGCTCGTCTGCCAATAGAACAGGTGTTGAGGCTTCTTCCATCGTTTTGCCAGCACCGATGGGAATCATCCCTGCATGAAGGATGTTTTGACGGGTATCAAGCAATCCCTCTCGTCCTTGGTCGATAGAATGGTTATTAGCCAGATTCAGGTGGGTGATACCACGCTGCTTGAGGGCATAGAGCCATTCAGGTTCGGCCCTGAAGATAAATTGCTTGAAGACGGGGGCCTGGATCTTTGTTGCGGGGCATTCCAGATTGCCTACCACGACTTGTGCAGAACGAAACACGGAGTCGACCCCTTCTGAAAACAGATGGTCGACTCCATGATGTTCTATCACACGCCTCACACCACGATCCAATAAAATATCGCCCGTGAGTACGATGTCTAAACTATCAGCAGCTTGTGCCGATAGACTTATCATACTAGCAACCAGAGCTATAGAAAAACTCTTCATTCGCCTCTGGCATCTTTTCCAATGGCACGATGATGCGATTCATCCACTCTGGTACACCCTTGCGTGGATTCTTTTCCAGTTGCTGTTGCCACTCTTCGTCGGTCAAACGAGGCTGGTCTATGGGTTGTGTAAACTCGCGATAGCTTAATACCGCACCACGCATCAGGTACAGATAGCCTTCAACCTCTACGATTACATAGAGCTCGTCAGCATCGCCCACAGCTTCGAATAGAACCGATTTGTCGGGATTGTTGTCTGCATTCGCAGTATAGACATCAGCTACCAATGCCACCTTGCGATCAGCACCCTCTACATTGTCCCAGCCATATAAATACTGGTCTTTTTCGCGAAGTAATTCAAGACTGATATACTCGAACGTAGAACCAATGATTTCGATATGGTGATACTCTTCGTCAGATAGTTTCTTGCCAGCCAATTCTTTTTCGCTTACACTTAGCAGGAATTCTGCTTGTTCGTGAATGCCCTCTGTGGCGATTTTTATTTTTTCAGTCATCATCTGATGCTCCTCCAAAAACTTCTGTGTGTTGTCAAGCAGTTCGATGGCTTTCTTCCAGAAACTGATATTAGGTTCAACAAAACCCTTTACGATAGGATTGGGGGGACCACCACCGCCACACTCGGCGCCCATCGGTTGTTTGGCGTAGAGAATGGCATCGTGCTTTAGTTCTGCCCACGAGGCCAGTGCCGCATTCAGGTCTTTCTTCGCCCACTCTGGGTTCTCCATGAAGTAAGGCAGTTTATGATCCTTATCCTTTGTATTAATCACCTTCAGGGCATTCATCCACTGGGTGGCGATGGTCTCGTTCCAATCGATCTCACCCATGCGTTTTTTCATGTCCGTAAGACTTTTCGAGAGATCTTTCCACTCAGTCTTTTCCTCCATCAGGATTTTCTCAGCTTCCGATACCCCCATTGCAGCCATGAAGTCCAGTCCCTTAGGTGTAGCACGCAGGGTGGGCTTGTTGTTGTAATCAACCATTTTCAATAATACCTCTGCATCAGGCTGATAGCGCTGAGGCATCACACAAATCTTGTTGTGACTGGTCTTTTCGTAAGGTGGACGAATGCGGGTTTGTTTATTGCCTATTTCCTCAAGGTTTTTCTTGATACGACCCAAGGCCTGCTTATCGTTCAAGAGGGCTTCCATCGGCTTGCCTTCTTTCTTTACCTCAGCAATAACCTGTGGGATGCTCAGGTTGTCGGGTGCCCCCATCATATAAGTAACAAGCTTGTTTACCAAGTCATATTTCTTCTGTAGACTTGGATTGTTCATCATGGCGCAGGCGATAACGATAGCGGCATTTACCTCGTTATCGTTGTCCATGCCAAAGGGCACACTCTGTAACCACATCATACCACGGAAATATTCTTGCAGCACATTGTTACGGGTATAGTGACCACGTGGACGGAACAGACTATAGCCAAATTGTACGTCGTGGTAGTCGGCCATAAAACGACTAGGTTTGTCTTTGGCGTCCATCACGTTCTGCACTTCTTCTGCAATCAATTCATCGGCCCCAGCGTCGAAGGTCGTGCCTCTGAAGAGGGTTTCTGCTATCGTAAAGAATCTTACGTTGTGTTCTGCGGCTCGCTCAAGAGCACTTCCGTTTTCTGCATTCTGGTAAATCTTCTTCATCGCCTGAAGCATACCATCGTTGTAATCTACCATCTTTGCGAAGAAGGAGTACATCTCTACCTCGCGTAACATACAGTCGAAATACAGATGGAACAGCTGCAGATACAGGTCGGTGGTTACGAAGTTTGGAAACTCCTGATAGTCGTTCTTCTCATATAACTGGAACAACTGATCGTTTTGTGCAGGTACGATGGCAAAACCATCCTCAGCCAAACGCTGGTTCAAATCAGGATCAAAGTCTTTTAACTGGTCGGGGTTCACCAAGTTCTGCGTATTAACACGCAAATCCTCCGGCACCTCAAAATTCAGTTTCTTAACTTCTTTGATGCGTGCTTGCAAGCGCTTCATAAAAGCAAGCTCTTCTTTGTTGTAATTCATGTAATTCGACTCGTCGATCACACGGTAATAGAAGTCTTCCCAGCGCTCGTCTTCGCCACATTGATACTTGTCCCAAGGCAGTTTTTCGTCGAGTACAAACGTGAGCGAATCATACCAAGTGGTTTTGTGATAAACACCACGAATGTGTGAATCCTTAAATGGATAGCCACGTTGGGCAGCAGGGGCACTACAGAGTGTACGGAGGTCGGCTAGCGATAATCCCGTCACGTCCATGTTGTAGTCGATACTGTCAATCAGTTTCTCCACATCAATTTGCGATGGAGGGGGTACTGATACCATTGTCTGTTTTGGCGTACAGGCCACTATCAGGCCAGTTGCGCATACTGCTAATAATAACTTTTTCATTGGCTAAAGGTTTTTATTGCTGTTTCTTGGTTTACACCTTTTATAATAAAATGATCGAACTTCATGCCAAAACCACTCCATTTATAATCGCTTACTACGTAGAGGCTATCAGTGGTCGATTCTAAAGCACGTATCTTACCATCGATATAATGAAAGTCTTCAAGGATGCCTCCTAGTTTCGATCCCATCCATAGGGCGCGTGCCTTGCCGTTTACCAGTTTGAAGATAAAGAGTCTGCGCGCCTTCTCTGGGTAAAATCGTGTGGCTTTTACCACGCCCACCATTGCATCCTCGCGCCCGTCGCCATCTACATCACCTACTTGAAACTGGTACACGAGGTAGGGGAGTTTCCAATCGTTTAACCAGTAAAGGCTGTCGTGCACTTTCTTTAGCGTAAATGCGCCTTTGGTTTGTGTATGCTCGCTGGTTTGAGCCAAAAGGGTTGTGGCCAAAATCAGCCCTAGGGCAATCAGGATTTGCTGTGGTCTTAGCTGCATAGCTTACTCCATAGGGAACAAACCATAGAGTTTGGCGTCGATCATATCTGTCACTTGCTTCAGATGTTCAGGATTATCGCCAAACTTGCAATTGTCTCCGTCTACGATGATCAGCGGACCTTTATAGGTGGCTATCCACGTTTCGTAGCGTTTTTCCAGTCCCTGCAGATAGTCCAGTCGCATGGTCTGCTCGTACTCTCTGCCTCGTTTCTGGATTTGGGCTACCAAGGTAGGAATGCTCGAACGGATGTAAATCATCAGATCGGGTAGTTTTACGAGCGACATCATCAGATCGAAGAGATCGGAATAATTATCGAAGTCGCGATCGCTCATCATGCCCTGGTCGTGCAGATTGGGTGCAAAGATACGGGCATCCTCAAAGATCGTGCGATCCTGAATGATTGTGTCGCTCGATTTTGAGATTTCCACCACCTCCTTGAAGCGTTTGTTCAGGAAGTAAATCTGCAGGTTGAACGACCATCTGGGCATATCGGCATAGAAATCTGCCAGATAGGGGTTGTTGTCAACGGGTTCGAATCTTGGTATCCATCAAGAGTTTGGTGAGTGTGGTTTTCCCACTACCGATGTTGCCAGCTACTGCTATGTGCATAATGATTGTTTATTTAGGGGTTAGGGAAGAGTCCGAATAGTGTGGCATCGATGCGGTCTACGATCTGTGCTAGGTCTTTAGAGTTATTCTTAAAGTCGAGTTGATCCTTTTCTACAATGATCACCCTACCTTTATATTTGTTGTAGATAAAGTCATCGTAGCGTTCGTTCAGATTTTGCAGATAATCTAGTTGGATGGTCTGCTCATAGTCGCGCCCTCGCTGTTGGATATTGTTCACCAGATGGGGCACTGAAGCATGCAGATAAATCATCAGGTCAGGTAGTTTTACCATCGATATCATCTGCTCAAATAGTTCCATGTAGGTTTCGTAGTCGCGATCCGAGAGATTGCCCATGGCGCGATTATTTTCCATAAACACATACACACCCTCAAAAATGGTGCGATCTTGAATGATGGTGTGGTCGCAGTTGGCAATGTCTATCAGGTCACGAAAGCGCTCTTTTAGGAAATATACTTCCAGATTAAACGACCAGCGATGAATGTCGCGATAGTAGTCTTCCAGATAGGGATTGCCTTCCACGGCTTCAAACCTTGGCTCCCAACCGTAGTGGTGAGCCAAGAGGCGTGTCAGCGTCGATTTACCGCTGCCTATATTTCCTGCTATAGCGATGTGCATAATGCTTTCCAAAGAGGGTCGTTAGGGATGGGAGCCTCTGCCGTGACAGGCTCTTTCGATACTGGATGGATAAAAGCCACGCGTCGTGCCATCAGTGAAATGCTGCCATCGGGATTACTGCGTGGGGCACCGTATTTCAGGTCACCTTTGATGGGACATCCCATCGCTGCCAGCTGACAGCGTATCTGATGGTGGCGACCTGTCATCAGGTTTACTTCCAATAGACTGTAGTTGTCTGAGTGGGCAATGGTGCGATAATTCAGGATCGCTTTCTTTGCATTAGGCTTCTCTTGGTCATAGGCATAAGATTTGTTCTGCTTCTCATTCCTCACCAACCAATGGGTAAGCGTGCCCTCACTTTCGCGAGGGGCGTTTTTAACAATCGCCCAATAGGTCTTGTGAACCTCGCCCTCAGCAAACATCTTGTTCAGACGGGTAAGGGCTTTCGATGTACGTGCAAACACGACGAGTCCGCTTACAGGGCGATCCAACCTGTGAACCACACCCAAGAAAACTGCCCCTGGTTTGGCGTACTTCTCTTTGATATAGTCTTTCACTATATCAGAAAGGGGGCGATCGCCAGTTTTGTCACCCTGTACGATCTCCCCGCTCTGTTTATTTACAATGATGATATGGTTGTCTTCGTAAACGACCTCCATAATGTTCAATGTTCAATTTTCAATGTTCAATGAACTACATATTCATGCCACCATCTACCTGAATCACCTGTCCGCTTACGTAGCTCGACATGTCTGAAGCAAGGAAGGTTGCCACGTTGGCAATATCCTCTACCTGACCACCACGACGAAGTGGAATCTTCTGCTTCCACTGCTCGCGAACTTCATCAGGGAGTGCAGCGGTCATGGCTGTCTCAATAAAACCGGGAGCAATCGCATTGGCGCGAATACCCTTTGGACCCATCTCCTGGCCAATACTCTTAGCAAGCGCAATCAGTCCTGCCTTTGAGGCTGCATAGTTAGCCTGACCAGCATTACCATGTACACCTACTACAGAGGCCATATTGATGATAGAACCACCACGCTGACGCATCATCACAGGTACACAAGCGTGGATAAAGTTGAAGGCACTCTTCAGGTTTACTGCGATGACAGCATCCCACTGCTGCTCAGTCATGCGCAACATCAGTCCGTCTTTTGTAATACCGGCATTGTTTACCAGAATATCGATAGATCCAAACTCCTCTTTTACTGCCTTTACCACTTCCTCTGTCTGAGCAAAGTCAGCTGCGTTTGAGGCATAGCTCTTGGCCTTTACGCCCAAGGCGGCAATTTCCTTTTCTGTTTCCTCGTTTACTGCGAGGTCGGTGAATGCGATGTTAGCGCCCTCAGCGGCGAACTTCAGTGCGATAGCTTTTCCGATACCGCGTGCAGCACCTGTAATCAGCGCTGTCTTACCTTCTAATAATCCCATTTTGATTTACGATTTAAATATTTACGATTTACAATTTATTAATTTACTTTCTCTGAAACTTTCCCAGTGCACCATAAACCACCTTTGCCACTTGAGGTTTGGTATCTTCCTCTTTCATACCGTGCGCAATGCGCCCGTATATATAAGGTACTTCCAGACCTTTGATACAATAGTGGGTAATGTCGGCTACCAGGTCTACATTATCAATGTCAAATTCACCATCGTCCTTTCCCTCGTTATACACCTTACGGAAGAGTTCGATTTCTGCATCGTCAAAGTGCTTGCGCACCTTCTCTACCATCCAAATGTTACGGAAGAACTCGGCTCTCAGGTTACCATTGCGCACTACCGTTTCGCGAATCATGCTCAGGTGGGTGTAAATCAGTTCAATGATTTTATCCTGTGGACGAATCTTTCTGGCAGCAACCTCATCGAGCTTGTCGCTAAGTCGTTCCAACTCGCCTTCAATAACGGCATAATAAATTTCTTCTTTTGATTTAAAATAGGTATAAAGTGTTCTTCGACCCTTACCCGATTGCTGGGCAATGTCGTTCATTGTGGTATTCTCCAAGCCGTTTTTGGCAAATAGTTGGCGAGCCACATCTACGAGCTTCTGTCTGGTTTTGGATATGGACATAAATGCTACCTCCTATGTTTTGTAAAATTGCACACGACAATTACAGTGTGCAAAATTAATGGTTTTATTTGAAATACGCAAGAAAAAAGCGAAGAAAAGTTTCAGAAAAAGCAAAAATCGAAAAAAAACGCCTAATTATTTGCGTAATTCAAAAAAAGTTTGTACCTTTGCACCCGCTTAAGAAAAAACATCGCGGAGTGGAGCAGTTGGTAGCTCGCCAGGCTCATAACCTGGAGGTCGCACGTTCGAATCCTGCCTCCGCAACTAAAATGCAAGCTTACGGGCTTGCATTTATTTTTTTGCCTTAAGCCGAAAAATAAATCCGATCGCCAAGCCTCCTATCTTGACAATCGGATTTTTATGGTTCATAAATAGATCGCTACTTCATTTTGTTCATAACCTTCCTATAATACTTGTTTGTTGCTCTAATGCTGTATTTAAGACCTCCATTCCAGGAGCGGATAGCTTTCTCGATGCTATTTTCTGGGTTATGATACTTCTGAATTAAGAGGAACATCTCCTTCGACTTCTTAACGCTGTAACGGTCGCTTAATGTATAACGCTTCTTACTCTTCTGCTTTTTCAAAATCTGGTTGCATTCTTTCACCAGTATCGGAGTAATCTGCATGGCCCCTACTGAGTTTCCACTCACGGCCTTGGTGTTCCCTTCGCTTTCTACTTGGATAATCGCATCCATTACTGGATTCCAGTTCGTGCCCGATGTTTTAGTGCTCTTTGCGGCATTTCCTTTCGCCATTACATTTACGCTTAAAATCATAAGAGCCATCAAGCACACACTTGCTTTTTTAATAAAATGATTCATATTTCTATACTTTAGGCGGAGACTCATCGCGAGCACCGCGTTATCCTTTAGATTTTCTAATCAATGTGCGACGTTTATCGCATGGATTTTCTCAAATCCGCTGCAAAGTTACACAGAATCAGCATGTTAGCCAAATTTTTTAGGCTTTTTTATAAAAATTGTGTGCGCACACTGATTTATGTCAAGAAGTGTGAAAATTGAAATATAAGCCCAAGTTTAGTCTAAATCCACTACTGTAATACCAGCTCCACCAAACTGAACATGCTCGTCGCGATAGTGCTGTACATTAGGTACAGTGGCCAAATATTGGCGTATTAATTGCCGTAGAATACCAGAGCCTGTACCATGGAGAATTCTAACACGCGACATGCCCACAAGGATAGAATCATCGAGGAAATGCATCACGGCATTAATGGCTTCGTCGCCTCGCATGCCTCTGACATCGATGTCTTGATGGAAGTTCTGGCGACGATCTTCCATCGTAGCGCGCGTCACATGCGAAGTCTGTATGGCCAAGTGTGCGTGTTTGTCGGCAGAATTTATGGGGGCTGCCTTCGCTTTCTCCGTACGTTCCAGCTGCTCCAGTTTTACCTTGCTTCGCAGACCGCCAAAGATGACCGTTGCCTGTTTGCCCTGAATGCTTTCTATTTCGCCAATGCTATTGGTACCTTTGATACGCACGCTATCACCCTTCTCCAACGGACGGTTTGTGTCGTTCAGATTAGCTTTCGCTCTTGCTGCCAATTTCTCGCTGGCTATACGTTCCGTTTCGCCCTTCTTCGCGGGCCTTACGATCCTCCATCTGGCGCAGTTTCTTGGCGAAGTCCTCTTCGCTCATCAGTCCACGCGTATCGTCATTTTGTACTTGCTCACGGAACTCCTGCAACTCTTCGCGAATCTGACGGGTGCGTTCCTTCTCTGCCTGCGCTTCTTTAATCTCGCGTATGGCGTTTTCTATCTTACGGTTTGCCTCTGCCAAGAGTTCGTCAGCCTGTTGCTTGGCACGATTCAGAATAGCCTTACGCTCGCGGTCTATCTCTTCGAGATTGTTCTCATAGCGCTGAATACTACCTTCGAGCGATTTCTCGTGCTGGTGTATCGTTTGTCGCTTACCCTCCCAGTAACGCTTATCGCGCACGATGTCTTGCAGATACTTGTCGCTCTGAATATAGTCTGAACCTACGATGTCCGAAGCGTCTTTGATAACCTCCTCAGGAATACCTGATTTGCGGGCTATTTCGATGGCAAACGAAGAACCAGGTTGTCCGATAGCCAATTGGAACAGCGCTTGCATCTCGTGGCGATCGTAAAGCATCGCACCATTGACCACACCAGGGTGATCCTCTGCAAAGTGCTTTAGGTTCTGATAGTGGGTAGTAATCACACCGAAGGCCTCTTTCTTCCAGAATTGCTTCAGCATAGCCTCTGCGATGGCACCTCCAATGGTAGGCTCTGTACCACTACCAAACTCGTCTATTAATAATAAGGTACGCGCGTTGGCCTGCTTCATCATATTTTTCATGTTCAGCAGGTGACTAGAGTAGGTAGAGAGGTCGTTCTCTATGCTCTGCTCGTCGCCGATATCTATCAGGATATGGTGGAAGATACCTGTTGTCGAACGATCGCCAATGGGTACTGGTAATCCGCATTGCAGCATATACTGCAGTAATCCAACCGTCTTGAGGCATACCGACTTTCCACCGGCATTAGGCCCTGAAATAATCAGCAGCCGACCGATATTCTTTTTCTTATCCGTTAAATCCGTGCCATCCGTTGTTTCCAATCTGATGTCCAGTGGTACTACCTTCTTTCCCTGTTTTGCTAGCGATAATTGCAGCAATGGGTGTATGGCGCGAATCCAGTCTATGTGGGGTTTGTCTTCTACCGTTGGCTCAAAGGCACTGGTTAGTTTTGCCAATTCCGTCTTAGCGTAAATCAGGTCTATCTGAGCTAGGAATTGGTACGAGTCCAGAATCTCTTTCACGTAGGGGCGCACCTCATCAGTAAACACGGTTAGAATCCTGATGACCTCTCTACGCTCCTCAGCCTCCAGTTGTCTTACCTTGTTGTTTGCCTCTACCACCTCTGCAGGTTCGATAAACACCGTTTTTCCTGTAGCCGATTCGTCGTGTACGATACCGTTAATGCGTCGCTTTACCGATGGCGCTACGGGCAATACCAATCGACCGTCGCGCATGGTGGGGGCTGCATCCTTTTCTACGAGTCCGTCTTTCTGGGCAGAGTGCAATATCGTATATAAGGTACGCGAGATCGAACCCTGTGTCTTTTCCAGCTCGTGCCGAATGCCTGCCAGTGTCATCGAGGCTGAATCCTTTATCTTTCCGAATTTGTCCAGGATCGAGTCTATCCTTCTAATCATCGCAGGGAATACCATCACACCCTCCGTCAGTCTATACAGGGCAGGATAATCTGGCGTAAAATCGTCATCGTCAGATAGAGTATTCTCATTCCTCTTTCCACTTTCCTCTTTCCTCGAAAGATATCTAACAATGTCAGCTATCGTTTGCAGCGATCTCCTCAGATCCCATACCTCATCTTCCTCCAGATGGGTGTTCTCCAGTCTAATTCGTGTGATTGCCTCCCTTACATCGAAGAAGTACTGCATGGGGAAATCGTCTTTTTCCTCTTGCAGTCTGCGAAACTCGCGCACTTGGGTGAGCCATTCGTTAATCTCACGACAATCTGTGGAGAAGGCTATTTCGTCAACCTTTTCCTTGCCTAGCGTACTCAGGCAGCGCTCCTTCAGCAGCTTCCTAATTTCGCCAAATCCTAGCTTATGTTCGAAGTTATTCGGATAAATCACGCTGCAAAGATACGAATAAGTGAGCGAAATTCCAAATTTTTATGGTAAAACGTAATTTTCTTGCTTAAAAATTTGTTTGTTTCAAGAAAAAGCACTACCTTTGCACCCGCTTTCGAGACAATCAGAGCACTGGAGAGATGGTAGAGTGGTCGATTACAGTAGTCTTGAAAACTACCGTACCGAGAGGTACCGGGGGTTCGAATCCCTCTCTCTCCGCAAAGAGTTCA
>CAJOGK010000015.1 GCA_905234145.1 uncultured Prevotella sp.
ATACACTTGTATTTTTCAAAAACATTTCGTACCTTTGCCCCAAAATTAAGAAACAAGAATTATGGAAGACGATGTAACAATGAAAGTTTCAGAGCCTGCGGTAGCATATCCTATGACTTCCTACGTTGATGCCATGGCAATGATTCATACGATGCATTTGTCTCGTGAAGACAAGGAACGTGTGGGGCGCCGACTTGTGATAGAGACCACGGAAGCCAATCTGTCGAATGCCTTTGAGACGCTAGAACATCTCTCGACACTTCAATATGGATGGGATGGCGAGGGAGCCTTGCCTATCTCCAAAAAGGTTCTAAACAACCTGCGTAGTGTGTTACTTATTTCCGATGATGCAGACTGGGCCGAGTGGATGATTAGTCCAGATGGCAATGCGACAATAATGCTTCAATCCAGTAAGCGTCGTGCGAGTATCAGCGTTGGTGCAGATGAATTTTCCTATTATCTGAAGGTTGACGGCAAACGAGAAGGTGAAAGCCATGTTGATTTCAGTGCTCCAAAATTCCTCTCTATCATGAGAGAGCTTAACAAATGACCATGTCTCAGCAGGAACAATCCGTATTAGATAGTGAAGCCATTGTTCGCATCATCCGTCAGGAATGGCTTGTAGATGGAGTTTTGCAGCAATCCGCATTCACATTAAAACCTCAAGAAACATATTTGTCGGTCAATCGACCAGCTGTTGATACTTACGATTCAGATGTTCAGTCGTTTGTTTCTTCACGTGCCAGCTTTCAGTTCGACAATGGAAAGAAATATCGGTGTGCATCAATGCAAGTATCAGGCGTTAGATCAATTAAGGTTTTTGATGAAAGCGATCAGCCCTTGGCTGTTGAGGTTGAGGTGGAACCTCGTGATGTTCACACGAAGTCTCATGCTGGTATTTTTGTACGCTTTAGCGGCCAAAATGTCAAATCAGGGCAATCTCTCTTGGTAGATTCTGTGTCAGAAGCAGTATCTGCAGACATTGTACTACAGGATGTCCGTTGGGAACTCTTAGCCTTATCCACGCTGGAAGAGCATGAAATAGACAAATCCAACGTGAATCCGGATGGCAACATCTAACTTCTTCCATCTTACATCTTCCATCTTACATCGAAGTCCTCTTCCTTTATTCCTTAACTCCTTAGACCCAAAAATCAAACATCCTTAGCATCTCTACCCCATTGTGCCTTTAAGAAAATCCGTATAATCCGTGTCATCCGTTGTCGATTATAATTCGTCTAATTCGAGCCATTCGTGGTCAAAAAATCCATCCGTGTCTTCCATCACTTGAGGATATCCACATCCTGTATAGGTTCATACGCCCCATCCTTGCATTCCAGAATACATGTACCGCTCTCCAGTGACCTAACCGTATGCCATTGCCCCGCAGGAATATTCAGCACAAACACCGGCCCGTCTGGCGAAAGTTCTATCGCCTCCTCGCACATCCTGCCAAGATCATCATAAAACTCCTCCACCAGCCTTCCGCGAAGACACACCACTGTCTCCGAAGTCTTCTGATGCCGATGAATGGGCAATTCACTCCCAGGCTCAATCGCATTAAGCATACGCTGCGAAGTATCCTTATCACTATTTCTCAGGTCAAGATTCATTCTCAACCTTGGTGACGCTTTGGCCTTTGCGGTCAAATCGTCCAATATAGCTTTAGTTATCTTCATAGTTTTTTCAATATCATTCACAATTGCCTTTTCCGAGCAAGACGGGCATTAAGTAAGCGAAGCCTTATACCACTCAAACAATTTGCCCACGCCATCCTCAATCTCTACCTTATGTGTCCAACCAAGAGAATGCAATTTGCTCACATCAATGAGCTTCCTCATTGTTCCATCAGGCTTTGATGCATCAAATTCTACTTCACCCTCAAAACCAACTGCCTTAACCACCAGTTCCGACAGCTCCCGTATTGTCAATTCTTTACCCGTACCAACGTTGATATGACAATTTCTTATCTCACCCAACGATGGAATAGCACCACCTCGACCATCCGAATGGTTCCTATCCACAGCACCATCTGTCGAAGCCCCATAATGCACGCTCGAATACTTCTCGATGCCAATCACATCCTTGAAGTCAACATTCAGCAATACATGTACTGAAGCATCAGCCATATCTTCTGACCACAAGAACTCCCTCAACGGCTTTCCAGTACCCCAAAGTGTTACCTTATTATTCTCTATGCCATATTTGGCTAATACCTTCAGAATATCTTCCTTAGAGGCATCACCATTCACGCCCTCAACCGGCCTTTTGTTCAGATCGATAGCAATCTTATCCCAAGCACCATCATGGATGAGCTTAGCCAGATAAACCTTTCGCATCATGGCAGGCATAACATGACTATTCTCCAAGTGGAAGTTATCATTCGGACCATAAAGATTGGTAGGCATTACTGCAATATAGTTGGTGCCATATTGCAAATTATAGCTTTCACACATCTTCAGGCCTGCGATTTTAGCGATGGCGTATTCCTCATTGGTGTACTCCAGTGGCGAAGTCAGCAAGCAATCCTCCTTCATGGGCTGAGGTGCATTCTTCGGATAAATACAAGTACTCCCCAAGAAAAGCAGCTTCTTCACCCCATGAGCATACGCCTCAGAAATCACATTGCACTGTATCTTCATGTTCATCATAATGAAGTCTGCGCGATACAGGCTATTCGCCATAATACCACCCACAAATGCAGCAGCCAAAACTACAGCATCAGGTCTCTCCTCATCAAAGAACTTCTTCACAGCATATTGATCTGTCAAATCCAGTTCCTTATGACTTCTACCAACAAGGTTGTTATAACCACGTTGCTTTAAATTATTCCATATCGCTGAACCAACTAAACCGTTGTGCCCAGCAACATAAATCTTAGAACTCTTTTCTAACATTCGTGAAATTCGAGAAATTCGTGGTCTATTTTACAATTCCCTTTTCAAGGTACTCTGCAAGGTTAGTTCTAACCTTTGCAGCCGCGCCTTCGGCAGCAACCTTGGCAATGTCGTGTTCCACCATCAGCTTCACCAGCTCCTCAAAGCTCGTCTTGTTCGGATTCCATTTCAGCTTTGCCTTAGCCTTTGTAGGATCTCCCCATAAATTAACTACGTCCGTAGGCCTGTAGAAATCCGGAGAAACGCGAACGAGCACTTCGCCCTCAAGACTTTTTCCATCTTCCGTCTTCCTTCTTACATCCTTGACGCAAACGCCAATTTCGTCAAGTCCCTCTCCTTCAAACTTCAGTTCTATACCAGCATATTTGAAAGCCAAGTCAGTGAACTCACGAACACTGTGCTGTACGCCTGTTGCAATCACGAAGTCCTCAGGTTTATCCTGCTGCAGTATCAGCCACATACATTCCACATAGTCTTTGGCATATCCCCAGTCACGAAGCGAATCCATATTACCTAAATACAGGCAGTCCTGCACTCCCTGAGAAATTCGAGCTGCAGCCAATGTAATCTTACGAGTTACGAACGTCTCACCTCTACGCTCTGATTCATGGTTAAACAGAATACCGCTACAACAATACATATTATATGCCTCACGATACTCTTTCACGATCCAGAAACCATACTGCTTAGCCACAGCATACGGGCTATAAGGATGGAAAGGCGTATTCTCATTCTGTGGAACCTCCTCCACCTTACCATACAGCTCTGAAGTTGAAGCCTGGTAGATACGACAGGTATCTGTCATACCCAACTGACGTACAGCCTCCAAGATACGCAATACACCCACTGCATCTACATCAGCCGTGAACTCAGGAGAATCGAAGCTTACTTGTACATGGCTCTGTGCAGCCAGATTATATATCTCATTAGGCCGTACCTTACCAATCACGCCCAGTACGCTCATAGAGTCCCCCAGATCCGCATAATGCAGATGAAAATTCGGTGTCCCCTCCAAATGTGCTATTCTTTCACGGAAGTCCACCGACGAGCGGCGTATCGTTCCGTGTACATCATAACCTTTCTCCAACAAAAACTCGGCCAGATAGCTTCCATCTTGACCAGTAATACCTGTAATAAGTGCTGTTTTCATTATTTTCAATTTTACTACGTAACTACATTTTCCCTCTTACATCTTACATCTTCCTTCTAACATCATCCCTCTTCCATCTTCCATCTTCCATCTTCCCTCTTACATCTTACTTCTTCCATCTTCCTTCTTCCATCTTCTCTCCTTCTCTCCTTAACTCCTTAGACCCAAAATTCAAACATCCTTAGCATGTCTCCCCCACTGCGGCCAAAAGAGGTATGAGCAAAATTGCCAAATGGCTTTAAGCAATGGCATCCTTTATCGTCTCAACAATATACCTCACATCCTCATCCGTTACATACGGCCCAGCAGGCAGGCACATACCCACCTTGAAGATTTCTTCCGACACGCCATTGATATATGATATGCTCTTATCAGTCGTAACAACGCGATAGCCCTCACATCTTACATCATCCATCAGCCTTTTTCCTTCGTAAACCGGCTGCTTATGCATCGGCTTCCAAACAGGACGTGCCTCAATATCAGCCTGATCCATAAACACACGAAGCGCCTCCACATTCTCATTCGGCTGACAATCCGTAGTAGCTGATTCAGCAGCATGTATCACACCAGCAGCACCACCAACAGCCCCAGTCACAATTGTCTTATACGCATTCTCCTGCCCCTTTATCCTTAACTCCGGATCCAGCGTAATCGTGCACAGCCAATAATTCGAGTCATAAATATTCGTGCCATTTGTGTCATTCGTGGTCGGTTGAGAATGAACTTTTATTCCTGGTACATCTTTTAGCAGTTCCTCGTACAACTTCTGCACATGCTTATGATGCTGAATGTGCTGGTCAACCACCGTCATTTGTCCGCGTCCGATACCAGCACAGATATTACTCATTCGATAGTTATACCCTATCTTCTCATGCTGGTAGTACGGGTAGCTCTCGCGATACTGCGTAGCATACATCATAATCTCTCGCCATGATTCCTCATCAGGCGTAATCAGCGCACCGCCTCCAGAAGTCGTAATCATCTTGTTACCATTGAACGACAGCACACCATACTTACCGAACGTACCCAGAACCTGCCCCTTAAACTTAGAACCAAATCCCTCAGCAGCATCCTCGATAACAGGAATCTCGTACTTGTTGGCAATTTCCATAATCTCATCTATCCGATACGGCATACCATACAGAGCCACAGGCACAATAGCCTTGGGTTTCTTGCCCGTCTTTGCGATACGATCCTTGATCGCCTCTTCAAGCAGTTCAGGATCCATATTCCAGGTCTCGCGTTCCGAGTCAATGAACACAGGTGTTGCCCCCAAATACGTAATCGGATGCGAAGAAGCACAGAACGTAAAGCTCTGCACACACACCTCATCACCAGGCCCTACCCCACATGCTATCAGCGCCAGATGCACCGCCGCCGTTCCTGCACTCAACGCCACTACTCGCTTTGACAGTTTATCCGTTTCATCCGTGCCATCCGTGTTCGAGACAAAGTCTTCCAAATCCTTCTCGAATGCGTTAACGTTGGGACCAAGTGGCACTACCCAGTTCGTATCGAAGGCCTCCTTTATATACTTTTGTTCTATACCCTCATCGCTCATGTGCGCTAAGCACAAATAGATTCTTTTATTTGCCATATACAATATCTGTTAAACTTTTTAAATTATTTCTCCCGCATACTCCATTTTTTTCCCAAGCACCGTACAGACAATCATCTGAATATCCTTAATGAAGGAATAATGGTGGTAATAATAGCAGTTCAATCGCACCTTATCAGGATATATCACGTTATCATTATACCAGATAGCCAATTCCTGATCTGCCATACGGTTTATAGTCTCCTGCGGAAGACATCTTCCTTCAGACATCTTACGTCTTACATCTGCCAGCATCTCGTCTTCCAGCCTATACTTCAGTGTGGCCGGTCCTGTAATACCAGGCCTCAACTTCAGCACATCACGGTCATTACCTTCCAACTTATCTGCATAACCAGGCACATCTGGCCTCGGCCCTACGAACGACATATTTCCAATCAACACATCCCACAGCCCGGGTAATTCGTCTAGCTTATAATGACGCAATGTTGCCCCTAAAGGCGTAATTCGACTGTCCCCAGCAACACTCACAGTCGAACCATTATGCTTCACTGTCATAGTTCTGAACTTATGACAATCAAACAACTTACCACCCTTGCCAACTCTCTTCTGTACAAAGAACGCAGGCCCACCAGGCATCTTTATTTTCACCAGTATCGCTGTTACCAGCAACACTGGCCAAAGGAACAATAGGCCAATGAATGCCACTAGCCTGTCAAAGATCCATTTTATTATCATATTCTACAAATATCCTTTCATTTTCCTCCAGCACCAGTGCCAAAGTTTCCAAAATGGTGACCACAGCACCTCTGAAGGATAGTAACGAACAAACCTCCAATTCCTCTTTAACTGTACGAAACCACGAGAGAAACGTTTTTCAACATCAATTCGCGTTGTTCTTGCATCATATTGACCGAAGTTACCTGCAGTCATTATTTCCGATAACAGGAACTTTCCATGTTGACTATTACAGGGGCACAACAGGTAGTCTTCTTTCATCCCAAACTTCTCCTTCAATATCCACATGATACCACCACAGAAGATCTCCATCTTCAATGAAGCCAAAACGATGTGAGCTTCTTTACGTTGCTCATAAGATGAGTTCTTCAGGATATAATAATAATCCATCAATTGCCTCAATCCGATACCTTCTGAGAAAATGTGTCGATATATGTGTACTATAGAATAAATTAAGTCAAAGTCTATTGTTGTATGTGTAAATTCTTGCTCAGAATCGTAGTTGCTAAACTCCTTATCCGATTTTTCCTTAAAGAATCTCTGAAGTTTCTTGTTCGTAAACGGGTTATACATCCATGAGGGCAAAAAATGTACTTCTACTGGTACATCCTCGAAAATAGAAAAATCCGCATGCTTTATGTCTATATGGGGGACACCCAGGCAATTGTCTCGGGCAAATTTTAATATAGCGTCTCTTTCACCCTCTACCCAGATGTCAATATCGCCACATTGTCTTTGTTCGGGATGCTTATAATAGAGTGATGTGCCCAGTCCTTTCAGAATGCAATTACGATAGCCTGCACCCGTAAAATACCTGCAAAGCATCTTGGCACGTTCATGTTGCAACTTATATGTTGTTTCGGTATTAAGACGAGCCCCAATCCATTCATAAAAGACATCCTGTGAGACATACCTACTTGAAGGCTCCATTTTTTCAATCCCCTCTAGTAGTACGCTCGTCAGCGACTGCATACAAGACAGGTCAAAGAGCTGGCTCCACTCTTTTTCAGAAGGAGCCTGCTCAAAACCTGCCTTATTACCAAGGGATATTTGAATAAGTTCAAAAAAATTATCCGTTACATTTGCCATTTAGAGATTTGCCTTGTACCACTCAATAGCCTCATTTAAGCCACGAGCGAAATCATATTGAGGGTCATAACCAAGCGATCGCTTTGCCTTACTGATGTCGGCATTAGAGTGCTTGATATCACCTTTGCGGTCAAGTCCATAAATAGGCTCAATATCCTTATCTAATGCCTTTACAAGCGTCTTGTAAATATCATTGAGGTATTCACGACCACCGTAAGCCACATTGAAAGCTTCTCCGCTGGCCTCATCTGGTGCCAGACAAGCCTTCAAGTTGGCTTCTATCACATTCTCAATGTAAGTAAAGTCGCGACTCTGCTGACCATCTCCATTGATGGTGGGTCGCTCATCATTCAAGAGTTGTTTGATGAATTTGGGCAATACAGCAGCATATGCACCATGAGGATCTTGGCGACGACCAAATACGTTGAAATAACGCAGGCCAATAGTCTTCAAACCATAATGCTTCGTATATTGCTTTGCCCACTCTTCATCACAACGCTTTGTTAAGGCGTAAGGAGAAAGGAGATTACCCTCTACACCTTCCTGCTTAGGAAGATGAGCTTCGTCACCATATACACTACTTGAAGAAGCATATACAAATGTCTTCACGCCATTCTGTCTTGCAGCCTCCATCATGTTCAATGTACCCTGAATATTGTTAGCACAATAGAAAAGAGGCATTTCAATACTACGAGGAACACTACCCCATGCAGCTTCGTTCAGTACATAGTCAACACCTTCACAAGCTTTCATACAAGTATCAAGGTCTTTGATGTCACCTTTGATAAACTCGTAGTTGGGATTGTCCTTAAATAAATCTACGTTTGCCTGCTTACCAGTGCTCAGGTCATCCAAACAACGAACACGATAACCCATATTCAAAATAGCCTCACACAGATTGGAGCCGATAAAACCAGCTCCACCTGTGACGAGGAATAAAGAATCTTTGGGAAATTTTAATTCCTTATAAGTCATAATAATTACAATCTTCCGTCAACGATAGTTCTATCAAGCATGCACTTCACATCAAAGATAACACGGTTTTCTTTAAGCAAAGCAGGAACATCAAGACCGTCAAACTTCTTGTGAGCAACTGCGGCAATGGCAGCATCGAACTTCTGAGTTGGAAGTTCGTTCACTACCTTAATACCATACTCATGCTCCACAATGGCGGAATTTGCCCAAGGATCATATACTGTGATATTTAGGTTATACTCCTTCAGTGCCTTGTATATATCAATAACCTTGGTGTTACGCACATCGGGGCAGTTCTCCTTGAAAGTGAAGCCAAGAATAATGATGTTAGAGTTCAGCACCTGAATGCCCTTCTTCAGCATCAGCTTGATAGTCTCGGTTGCTACATATTCACCCATACCATCGTTCATACGACGACCGGCAAGAATAATCTCTGGGTTGTAGCCATGACGCTGAGCGCACTGAGCAAGATAATACGGGTCAACACCAATACAGTGACCACCCACCAGACCAGGACGGAAAGGAAGGAAGTTCCACTTAGTACCTGCGGCCTCCAACACATCAAGGGTATCAATACCCATCTTGTTAAAGATCTTAGAGAGCTCATTCACAAAAGCGATGTTAATGTCACGCTGTGAGTTCTCAATGACCTTAGCAGCCTCAGCCACCTTGATAGTGGGTGCGAGGTGTGTACCAGCAGCAATCACAGAAGAGTATACTTCATTAATGTACTTACCAATCTCAGGAGTAGAACCTGAAGTCACCTTTTTAATGTATTCAACTGTGTGCTGCTTGTCACCTGGGTTGATACGCTCAGGAGAGTAGCCACCATAGAAGTCAACGTTCATCTTCAAACCGCTAACCTTCTCCACAACAGGAATGCACTCATCTTCAGTAACACCAGGATAAACAGTGCTTTCGTAAACCACCACGTCTCCCTTGCTAATAACCTTACCAACAGTGGTACTTGCACCAACCAGCGGAGTGAGGTCTGGATTGTTATCTTCATCGACAGGAGTAGGTACGGCAACCACATAGAAGTTGCAATCCTTAATCTTCTCAATGTCGCTGGTACAGATGAAACCATGGTTGTTGATAGCATCCTGCAGGATATCATCAGCCACTTCCAGAGTAGCATCGTGTCCAGCCATCAACGCATCACAACGCTTCTGGTTCATGTCAAAACCCGCTGTGGGGTACTTCGTAGAAAACAGACGTGCCAACGGCAGTCCAACGTAACCGAGTCCGATTACGCAAATCTTTGTCTCTTTCATCGCTATATAAATATTTAATTAAATAATCCTCTTATGTATCCCAATCCGTAAGCAATATGTAATGAGATAAATAAAAATGGCATCACTAATATCTGATTAATCTTATTCGTTTTCTTGGTAGCAAAATAAACTCCAAGTATTAAATGCAGCAATATCACAGCTGCTCCCAATACCCAGAATATCGGATGGACAAAGCCTAGTGCTATTGCCCCGATAATAGAAAGGACAAAAGCAAATGGTACTAAATGCCTAATAGACAAAGCTCCACTTCCTCGCTTTAGCAGCACCATATTCCATTGGCCATTACCGTATGCCTGTTTAAGCATCTTCTTGACGGTATTCCTTGTATAGTAAGTGCTCTTAATTGCGGGATTGAAATAAAACTTCCCACCAGCTTTCTTAATTCGGCTATGCATTTCGATGTCTTGGTTTCTCACCATCTTTTCATCAAAATAACCTGCTTCATCAAAAATAGCCTTCAGGTACAGGCCATACACTGCCGTATCAGCGTAACTTTCATCTTCAGATACTCTGAATGAAGAATTGCCTACGCCAAAGGGTGATGAAAGAACGTAAGATATGACATTATCCTCACCATTCAGAGATTTCGAAGTAAGTTTTCCACCCACACAGACGGCATCCACCCGTTGCATGGTTTCTACGCTCTTCTCGATAAAGTCCTTCTCTGCAGTAGCATGAGCATCTATACGCACTACATATTCCCCTTTAGCAGATTGAATTCCAATGTTCCATCCTGTAGCCAGTATTTTCTTCGGGTTTGGAACCACTCTGATACTAAAACTCTCTGAGTTATATGTATATTGTAATTCTTTTATGATATTAAGCGTTCCGTCTGTTGAACCACCGTCTACAATTACAATCTCATACTTATCTTTAGGATAGGTCTGGTCTATCAAAGACATCAAAGACATCTTGATATAATCTTTTTCGTTTCTTGTCACTAAAAGGGCAGAAACGAAAGGTAGTTTTTCTTTATTCTCCATTTCTCAAAGATTTACAACATACAATCCGCGATGACCTTCAAACACGCTATCAAAACAAACAGCAGAACCATCTCTTTTCCATCGTGGATGCAAATCACAGCGAGTATCGTTATCATACTTAAAGGGTGCAAACACACGAGCAATTACCTTCATTTCTTTACCTTCCGGATCAGTATCTTTAAGCAGTTTTACATCCGCTACTCGTGCTCTATTAGGATAAGAATCTGTTACGACTAAGTTGTTGTCAGTAGGGCAATAGCTTGGATGACCGTCATTGCTTAACTGCGGCCATAAATGTTTGTATTCTTGTGTCTTGTCCCTCATCAGATAGTAGCCAGCTCCACCATCTTTCTTGTTCTCAAAAGCAATGATATGTTCATCGTCTTTCCAATAGCAATGGCTGGTCATGTCATCATCGTTTAACACATACATGTCCGTACCATCTACATTGCATGTTATTAAACGAGTGTACTTTCTAGAACCCACAAACCATCGATATAATACCATGAAGCGTTTTCCGTTGGGGGAAAGCATGATATGGTTCACTTTATGCACACTACCTGACACCTGCATTTCTGGTCTTGGCTGGAATTTAGCGAAATCGGTGTATTTCAATAAAGGCTTTACTTCCCCTGTCTCAATATTCATCTTCCAAATACATGTTTCATCAGGCAAAGCCACTCCCTTTGTTTTTTCAGGCAGTGCTGCATATCCATAGCCTAAACGCAAGCTGTGCAAACGTGAGAAATCCAAAGACAATGCTGTTTTACCATCTGCAGAGACTGTATAAACAGGCAAAGGCAAAATTCTCACCTCTTTAGTCATTATATCAAGTATCACAGAACAGTACTTGCCGTCGCGTAAATCATTATACAGTACCTTCGATTTGAAATCTGGCCCAAGCCATTGCGCCATACATCCTTGCTGTACATTCCAAGTTTGTGTTATGGCTACCCTCCTACAATAATCCTTATCGTTAGGGTTAAGGTTAAAGTCGAAAAGAACTATCTCCGCTTCTCCTATAGGATCAGGCGCACTCCAAGTGTTATCCGCCCTCATGCAAAGCATATACCTACCAGTTGCATCCCATGGGGATTTGTCGTAATATCCAAAAAAATACTCGCAACTGTCATTCGGAGAAACGCGTTCGATATTCCCCTCCGATTTTATCTTTGGAGAAATGGCATACATAGCCAGCTGATACCCTCGCTTAATATATTTCTTAATACCAGGAACCTTATTCAACTGGTAGTTTATCCTTTGTTCTAAACTCATGATTCTATTATATATTTTCTATCCTTCATTCTTTTCATTAAGGCCTTATATGCTGAAACATTTATTCCAACACTCAAAATATGTTTAAACGCTGCTGTAAAATTTCTCTCTTTTAGTGCAGCAAAAGCCAATTCAAAACTATGTGCTGCTTTTATTTGCCTCTGCTCTTTCTGAGTATACATTTCCAAGTGTGGAGCAACTGCTTGAAAAAAATCTCTTTTTATATTTATAAGCCGTTCATATGATGGTCTATTGATAGTAGAATCCGAATGTAGCTTTACCAGATATTCGTTCAATGCACACATATTGTGCGCTTTAGTAAAATCTAATAAAAGTTGTAAGTCCTGATGTCTCTTAAGGGTATTATCAAACAACCCTGCTTCAAACAACGCTTTCTTCCTCAAAAGAATCGTGGAAGTAAAAACCGCCACTTCACGCTGAAAGATTTTTTTATGAAGTCCTTCCGCAATATATGGTGGACAACTATGAAACAACCTTCCTGTTGTATACTCATTATACAGGCACGAAACTCCATCAATTTCTGGATGTGTTTTAAGAATTTCCATTTGTTTTTCTAATTTGGTAGGGAGCCATTCGTCATCGTCATCCAAAAAGGCAATAAATTCACCTTGCGCAGCTCTTATACCAGCATTACGGGCTTCAGCACCATTGATGTGCATAGGCTGTGTGACTAATCTCACTCGGCTGTCATTTTTGTATTCATCTATGATTTCATGCAACGTCTTACTATACTCATCGCCAGCAATATTATCATCGACAACAAGAACTTCCATATTACAGTACGTCTGCGCCAATACGCTATTTATTGCCCTTCTCAACGTATCAGCACGTTTATACGAAGGTATCACACAAGATATTAAAGGAGCTTCTTCCATGTCAACAATTTTTTACATTTTGAACTACAATGAGGGAACTTATTATGATTTCTTTAAAATAGTTTTAACTTTAACATAAAGAGAGGGGAAACAAACACCCACATAACAGATAATTAAATAAACAATAGATTTAAGAACTCCACCCCTTTTCAAATTAAATCTGAAATGAATTTTGGGAGAATTCATTGGATTATGCAGGATTGTCCATCTTTTTGAGAAGGAAATCTCTTTATTACAATAGCGTGGAATGAATTCATCGTGCCTTTCGGCTATGCCAACATATTTCGGCGAGAGCAACACTTTGAAGCCTTTTTCCCTAACTCTATATCCATAATCAAAATCACCTCCTCCATGAATATATATCTTATCAATTAAACCCACCGACAAGAAAACATCATGCGGTATCAGGACTAAATTACCATTCATTTTCACAATCTCCTGAAGTTGATTGTTTGGTACAATCAACTGGTCGTTTTCCGTTTTTCCACCATAAGAAACATTGCCTTCGTGGTTCCGAAAAGCGCCTGTCACAACCGTATCTCTCGACACTGAATCAAACATCGTTTGTAATGCGTCAGGGAAAATGTCTGAGTCATCGTTATACCAAAGATAATAATCATACAGTCTTTTAGATTCAAGGGCGGTTTCCCAGGCAAGATTCATTCCACCTCCCCAAAAAAGTTGCCCATTGCCTTTGACAACTATAACTTGAGGGTATTTTTCTTTAACAGCATCTCTCGTACCGTCCGTACAACCATCATCAGTTAAGTAAATATCAAAATTATAATCGTTGCCAAGAGAATGTATAGCTATATACAGAGATTTTAGTCCCTTTAATGTGATTTCTTTGCGATTGAATACTGTTATAAGTACAGCTACCTTTGTCATTATTCTGAAAGTTTTATTTGAACCTTTTTATTAACACCAATCATTGGAGTCGATACACTTTTCAACCTACTGGTACTTTTTCCGTACTTCAATACAACCATCAAGCAGAATAAGTATAGCATAAAATAGTGCATTTCGTTGATGTGAAAAGGCCGCTGCATATAATCTAAAAATAAAATGCCCGAGGAGTATTTTACCTCCTTTTCTTTCCAGTACCTAATAAGAATGTATAACAACGGAATATATGTAATCACATAGCCTACAATGCCATCTTTAGCTAATATCTCATAAGGGTTGTCGGTAATTGTATTGCCACCCATTCCTTCAAATCTCTGAGCGCCTTGACCAAAAATAGGCGCCTGTCTAAAAATCATCTCGGCATTATCTGACTGATCAAATCTCTTAGATCTTATGTGATCACCAGAGAATCGTTCAACCGTTAAATAAAGGAATTCTGAGTTATTGGATAAAGTTTTTGTTATAACAAACAGGAGAGGTATAACAATTAACAACGTTAGGACCATTGTTTTAACCTTAGAAGAATAAAAACAGATAAAATAAATAGGCAAAAGCACAAAATACGCAGCCGAGAAAGTAAAAAAGAGTGAGATGACAAGTACAATCTCAAGCTTCTGATTATTAAAAGTAAGCTTATTAAAGAGTAATGCAAATACACCCCAGAAAGCGAATGCGCCTGGCTCATCAAAAAAGCCACCCACACGCATAATATTACCTAATACTTCATTAGAACATGTTAATCCATAGAAGTTAATATATCCAAATCCATCTCTCGTTTCTATTGACATCAAAGGTTGTATAATACCAATAAAAACGAACACAAAAGCGATTACACCTAAAATACCCTGAAATGTAAGGAACTTGCAATAAATATTCAAAAAGCTATAAAAACTATCTTTCCATAACAACATTGATATGGCCAAAAATGTCAAGGCAATAAAGAAAAGTCTTGTAAAATAAGATGTATCATCGAACATAAATAAATAAAAAAACCATCCGAAACATTGTAATGCCATAACAATTATTAATTCATTAGGCATACCTTTCTTTCGATTCTTGATAGATATGCAATATAAAAATATAATAGTAAAGAACACTATACCCATTATGTTTTCCTTTGGGAAACCAAAGAATAACTGAAACATATAGGGATACATACTTAACAGCATCAGCAGAATAAGTAAATTTGGAACCCTGATTTTTTTTATTAAATTCATACCAAGTTGTCGTTTATTTATTGTTTTCTAAAGCAATCACTTCCTCATGACTATTACACAAGTCGCTGAAAATAATAACTTTATAATAACACTTATAAGTTTCTTGTCTAGCTTTATCGGATTATTGTTAAAGATACGGATTGCGTAAATTTTCAATCAGCATGTATGCCTATTCACAAGGGGCTGTGGCAGGTATGAACTTCCCTGTTTCATCAACTTTAACATAATCCGCTACCCCAGCACAACGAACCATTACCTTGAAAAAAATTATTATAGACAATTAAATACGTCAATTCTTAGGTCTCAACACAATATTTCTGATACACTTACCTATTGAAGACACAATTATATTAATCAGCACCTCAAAATACCAAATATACCTCAAATGACTTGGAGCATGGTATTCTCTAATCAAGCTAAGTGTATATAGCACGAATCTCGTCTTTGCAACATTCTTCAGCAAATGTAAGACCTGATAATAAACTAAGTCTTTCTGGTACTTGAAGTACACTGCCTTATGGAAATTGTAATAGTGCTTGTAACTCGTTCTAATGGCATCCTTCTTATTCAATTTCGAATAAATCCCATCTCCTGTCATTCGGTAAACTGCAAAGTCTTCATCAAAGTACTTCAATTTTCCACTTGCAGCACATTGATAATAGACATAAAGGTCTCTGGACTTACCCACAAAAGGCTCTACTTCTTTTATTTCCTTGCGAAATACAAGGTTTCGGAGGCCCATATTGTAGCCACGCATTATGTCTTCTATCGACAGTCCTCTTCTGAATGTAATTTTACTAATCCGCCTTCCTTCTCTGTCACACACTATCTTGTTTCCAAACACAGCAGAATATTCTGGATTATCGTTTAAGAAGTTTACTGCTGTAGATAAAAAACACGAGTGAATCCAATAATCGTCCCCTTCACAACATGCAATATATTTTGCATTATTGAAAATCTGGGCATAATAGCTACGTTTCCTTGGTTTTAACTCCGGCCTACTATAATGGTTATATTTTAGAAAGAAAACAGCAAAATAACAGTTTACATTATCTTTGTGCCTTGCAAACTTCAAAGCATAGTCATCCGTATCCTCGTATTCGGAATTATCAATTTCACAACTGGAAACAAAATAGTTGTTAATCACAATTTTATTTCCATCGGAGGAAGCATCATCCACAACAACACACACAAATGGGAAAGATGTTTTCTGTAGAGCAAAACCATTCAATGCATCTTCAATATAGGCAGACTGATTATACGTGTTGCAAACAACACATGCCTCATAATATCTATTCTGTAGATTCATTTATAATCTTTGAAATATCTTCTTTAAAATGTTCTTGGAAATTCCCTTTATCTCTAGATATTCTGGCAATTTAGTAGTTTCACATACCACCAAGAAAACTGCAACTCCTACAACTATCTGGATTGGCAATATAATCCAATTACTAATAGGTAAAAATTTTAGAAAATAAACTGCAAGTGCCACAACGAGTGCTACGCCATAGCTTGGAACCACGTCTTTCAACTGCATCCAGGAAGTATAACCCAATAATTTGCCAGAATAATAGCTGTTAAGGAAAAATGCGATAATGCTTGTAAATATACTGCACACCAACATCCAATATATACTTATAAAGGCACCCACAAGCAGCGGTCCAATCAGAATCATCTTCTTCAC
The DNA here is from genome assembly GCA_905234145.1 of uncultured Prevotella sp. GTDB lineage: Bacteria > Bacteroidota > Bacteroidia > Bacteroidales > Bacteroidaceae > Prevotella. Next base: position 16,661 of record CAJOGK010000015.1, read on the forward strand.
GATATCTAGATAAAGAAAGATGTCTGTCCTGCCTTGTACTTGAAGCATGTTTAGATTGATGGCCTGAAGAGGGTAGGTTGAACGATAAATACATATCAGTGGCAAAAATGTGGCTGCGATATGCCATTTGGGTCCAATCAGGCAATATATGAACGGTTCTGCAACTGCGCCCAACGAAAACATACAAACGACAGTTACAAACATTGTCATTTTAATGACCTTTCTATAAGCTGCTACCATCCTTGTCTTGTCATCCTGTACTTGAGCTAATACTGGATACGTCACCCTCTGAATGATGGACGTAAAATTGGCAGATAATAATTGAGCATAATATCCAGACTTGGAAAATTGACCGAGCGTTGCTGGAGAATAGAATTTTGAGACAACTATTTTCTTCAGATCAGTCCACAGCTTATCTATCAATCCTGTTAGTAGAAGTTTCCAACCGAATCCCCACATGTAACGAAGGCTAACCATACTAAAAATCCACGAAGGTCTCCAATGGTTGAACGACCATAGACAGCAGGAGTAGACAAACTGACGTGATAATTGTTGTCCCACAAGACTCCATACTCCATAGCCTGTGAATGCCATGGCTATTCCGACAGCCCCACTGCATACGGCTGAAATAAAGGATGCTTTAGTCTTGGTCTTAAAGTCAATATTACGAGTGAGGATGGTGTTTTGAACAATAGTCAAAGCCTGAATAATTAATAACAAGCCCATTACCCGAACTAATGCCGTAAGTTGAGGTCGCTCAAAGAACCATGCAATCCATGGAGCGCATGCATATAGAAGTAAGAAAAGGAATGTGCTTACAGCGAGGTTAAAGTAAAAGAGCGTATTATAATCGTCATTTGTGATGTCTGGCTTGCGAATCAGCGAGTTACTGAACCCGCTGTCCACGATACCAAGCATTATGCTTGTGAATATGAGGACAATACCTATCAACCCATACTCTTCCGGTGAAAGCAGACGTGCCAATACGATGCCGACAACAAACATCACGCCCTGCCCCAGGAATGCATCTGCGGCACTCCAAAAAGTACCCTTTACTGTTTTATCTTTTAAACTTTGTTTTGCCATATTAATTTGTCAAATTCACAAATCCACACTTGCCTTCCTGGGTTCAAAACAACAACAAGGCCTTAAAATCACATTATGCTTGTAGAACATCCTCTGAGTAATGCCACGGATAGCTGAACTGCCACCTGTTGCCACGCCAAAATAGTCCAACAACACAGCCGTTGCTTGGTTTTGGACAATAGTAGGAAAAACATTATTTCCCAGTTCTATTATGTGTTTAAAAAAAGAGGCTGTCATAATTTAATATCCTGCAAAACATCACAGCAACAATTCTTATATCATTCCCCCATGTCCAGGGCATATAATCTTCCCATTCGCCAAAGCAAGGATTTTTTCTGTTGACTTTTTTGCATACACTCTATCCCCCATTGGCAACTTCGTCACTACCTTAACCTCTGGAATATACGCATCTCCTGTAAATATCCAATTCCCTACTACGTAAGTCAAACAACTGGGACAATGACCTGGGGTCGCGTATGCAGTAAGAATCATTCCCGGGAATATCTCTAATTGATCTCCTTCATTCAGCACCTCAACATCATCACCATTGTACGTAAACGATGCTTCGTGATATTTCGAGAAATTCTTTTTGTCATCATACAGGGCTATCTTCCCATACTCAGCCGTGTAAACTCTGCAATCAGGATGAGCTTTATGCAGTGCATTAATCCCATACGTGTGGTCGAAATGCGTATGCGTAAGGAATAATCCCTTTACTTTTATTCCCGGTGGAAGAGCATCGGCAACCTTTTCATAGTCACCGATGTCCACCAACCAGCAATAGTCATAGCAGTCGTCAAACAACATCCATGTGTTCGACGTGAAGATGTCATTAACGATCTGCTTTACTTGAAACATTAGCCCATAAGAGTTAATATATTAAAAAACTATTCCTTTGCTTTCAGCTCTTGAATCAATTTCCAAATGGCCTCAACTGAATTGAAACATTCCGGATCTAATTCCGTAATTCGAACTTGAACACCAAAAGCATCATCCAACTCAGAAATGATAGATACCACATCAAACGAATCTAAAATTCCGTCATCAATCAAAGCTGTTTCGTTTTCAAAGTCCACATCGGGACGAACACTTTTTAAAATCTCTAATAACTTTTCCATTTTATATTTTTAAATTGTGAATAACTATTATTTGCTCACTCAAATACGAATTGCTTAATATTTTAATACTTGAAATTTTCTATAACACAAGCTTATACCCTTTTGAATCATTGACTCCAATGGATCTATAAATGGACGTGTGATTAATTCCCTGACTTTATCAAACAAGATACAAATTACAAACAAACACACACATATTCCAATCAAGACCACCGAAAAGGAACCATTATTTGTCAGATACTGCTGTTCAAAAAAACTATACCACTCATCCCTAAAGAAATAATAATTTTCATGGACGCAATAAACGGCAAAAACAGAACCTGCAATCCAGTTGATAACTTTACTCTTAAAATCAAATGTAGTAAATATCAGGAAAAATAGCACACTCATCAAAATCAAGATAGGACTATTGTAACCATAGCATATTCTCTTTATTAAATCTTGATGATGTTCATTGGAGAAATATAACATCACTCCTAAACAACTAGCAACGGCCATATATGAAATAATATAACGGGGTCTCTCTTTCCGTACTTTATTATTCTTCTCTACAATCGCAGTACGCAACCAATGTCCTAACATATATAAGAAAATAAAATTCATCACATTCTTTCCATCATTCAAGCTTGGATGTTGTGATAACCAGCCCCAATAGAATGTTACAAATCCACTGACAATCAACAATTTACACCCCCCATTTTTATCTCTGACAAAATTCAAAAATGGTGAAAACACATATAGCAATAGCATGAGATAAACCTTGAAAAACCACCATCTTCTTCCTATCGAGAACGGAAACCATAACTTTGCAAATTCTCCGTATGAGAATGACACATCACACAAAACAAGCCTCACTCCATAAAGCAACAAATTATAAAAAAGCAAAATCAGGTATAATTTAAGAAAACCTTTTATTGATGGTATTATTCCAAAATATCCTGAAATGAGTACAAATAGAGGAACCGCAATATGCAAGATTGTCAGTAACGATGCAAATATTGGAGTATCACCTCTATAATTGTATAAGGCGTAATAAACAGAATGATATACTAAAATCATGAACATCGCCACTATCCGAAGCAATTCCATATTTGACTGCCTAACATTTTGTGATGCTTGTGAAGCCTGAATTACTTGCATAATTACTATTGCAAAGTATAACCACCATCAATCGTAAAGATACTACCCGTAACCCAACGGGAAGCATCCGATAAAAGATAAATACAACCGTTAGCAATATCCGTAGGCATACCTAATCCTAACGGATGACGTTCGGCATAGAACTTCAGGAAGGCATCTTCCTCAATGGCACCACTGCTCAAAATACTGGAAGGTACAAAGCCGGGCTGGATGCAGTTCACACGTATATTCTGCTTCGACACTTCCAGCGCCATGGCCTTGGCAAACGAGTTTACTGCACCTTTGGTAGCCGAATAGAGCGAGTTGCCTACCTTCACGTTGAACGTAGATACCGAGGAAATAAACACCACAGATCCGCCGTGACTTAACTTCTTTTTCTTTAGCAGGCGGCTGCAAATCTTAATGTCACCCATAATATTGGCATTGAAGATTTCTGTCATCGCATCCTCGCTTATATTCTTCACGGGCATAGTCTTGATGATACCAGCACAGAGCACAACACCATCAATCACAGGCAGGGAGTCAACCAAGCTATTGATTTCGTACGTACTGCAAAGGTCTGCGATATGAATCTCATGACCCTCGCCTTCCATCTGCGAGAGCGTTTCTTTCAACCGTTCTTCATTACGGGCCATTAGGTGTACCTTGGCTCCCATCTTGGCACAGTCTATGCAAATACCGCGTCCAATACCCGATGAGGCACCTGTAACTATTATTGTCTTTCCTTCAAGAGAAAAAGGATTATACATTTTTGTAGTTTTTAAAGATACATCAAATCTGGTACCACGATTTTGTCTGTTGAGATACGACCAGTACAGAGAGCGAATCCCACACCAACAGCTGCCATACCTAACGATAGTTTACGACTTCGTAATTCATCTTGTAAATTTGTAACCATCAGCAAGGGTAAAGTTGCACCACTCGTGTTACCATACTCTTCTATATTGTATGGGAACTTTTCTGGTGGAAAACCTAGTTTCTTGCGAACTTTCTCACACATAAACTTATTAGCCTGATGAAAGAGCATATAATCCAGATCCTCCAACATGTCGATACCTTCGTGTTCGCACAACTCGCGGAACTGCTTGGGAACATTTCTTATGGCAAACGAGAAAACTTCTTCGCCATCCATCTTCTCATGCAAACGTGTTCTTTTCATTCCATGTTCGTGTTCTTCCAATTCAAATGAATGGGCATTTACGGGATTTCGGCTACCGCCATCAGGAACTATCAGACAATCGTATTTTGAACCATCAGTCAAATATTTGAAATCCATTTTATCGGCATTGTCTGGATTATATTCCAATGCTGTAACAGTACCAGCATCACCCAAAAGAAGATACATACTCTTGTCTTCGTAACATGCGTATTCGGATTGGGTATTGCCACACATCAGCAAAGCTTTTTTGATTGTTCCATTTTGCATCATGCTGCATGCGGTACCAAGACCGACCATATAGCCAGGACATCCCAACGTCATATCGAAAGCAATACAGTTGGTTGTTATACCCAGTTTATTCTGAAGAACACATGCAGTGGAAGGCAAACGATAGTCGCAGGTCTGCGAGGCAAAAATAATCAGTCCTATCTCAGACTTGTCCCAACCCAAATCCTCAATCAGCTTTTCTGATGCCTTTTGACACAGGTCAGAGGTACATATACTACCGTCGTGAATGGCACAATGGCGGCGCTCTATACCCGTCGTGTTGATATAATTACTTATCTCCTCTTGCGAAAGAAGCGTATAGTCTCTATTATTCTCAACACGACTGGGCACACAGGCAGCGATGCCTGATACCTTCACATTCTTAATGTTCAAGTATGACATGGTAAATTAAAGTTTGGTCAGGATTAAGTTGTACAAATCTTCGATTGTAGTACACTTTCTCAAATCAGCACCCGTCACACCAACATCAAAAGAGTCGTCAACCATCGAAATGATGGATAGAGCAACAAGTGAACCCCACTCGTCCAATTCACGGTAATGGGTGTCAGCTTTAAAGGTCTCTTCCGATGTGTCATCAAACTCTGCAGCAAATGCCTTTACAAATTCATCTAATGTCATAACTTTAATTTTTTAAAATTGAACTAATTGTTAATTGAACTAATCATCCTTCTTTAACGACAGAATAATCTTGTATTTTGCCGTCATAAAACGGAATATGAAGAAGTGAACCCACAACGGCGTGAGGCTTCATGCGGGTCACTATTTTCTGAAGCGTATCGTCGGTACCCACTTCATAATAATGGGTAATGCCATCGGCATCCATATTGTTCACCATATCTGTCCACAGCACACTGCTGGTGATATGTTCAATCAGATTGGCACGTAACTCGTCGGGGTTGGTATGTGGCATGGCATCCACACACTGGTAGATGGGGATACGGGGCGTTCTGAATTCCACCTCGTTAATGATGGCACCCAATTCCTTTTTGGCTTCGTTCATAAATGGCGAATGGAAACTACCTCCAATAGCTAACGGCACAGCCTTCTTTGCTCCTTCGGTCATAAAAGTCTTACATGCCATGCGCACACCTTTCTTCGTACCCGTGATGACCACCTGCCCAGGTCCATTATAGTTGGCAAAATAGATGGCTTCGCCCGTCTCATCCCAAATCTCTTTGATACGTTTAGCCACATACTCATCAGAGAGACCTATTACGGCACCCATACCAGTTTTAACAGGGGCTTCGTCGGAAGCCTTTTGGCCAATCAAAGCACGATTCAGCACCAGTTTCAGGCCATCCTCCAATGAGATTGCACCAGCTATCACCAATGCAGCAAACTCACCAAGGGAGTGACCAGCCACCACATCGGGAACAATCTCATCCTGTGACATGGCCAATGCCACCTCATAGATAAACACCGAGGGCTGTGTATTACGGGTTTCCATCAATTGTTCCTCTGTGCCGTTGAACATCACATCGGTGATTTTCCAACCGAGGAAATCGTCAGCACGGTCGAACAATTCTTTAGCCTTCTGGGAAAGTTCATAGAGGTCTTTGCCCATCCCCTCTTTCTGGCAACCCTGGCCAGGAAATATCAATGCCGTTTTCATTTTGCAGTTAATTTAGTATAGGTATAATCTTTGAGACCATCTCTAACCGCCCCCATGCGTAAATGCATTTTAACTACTTTCTCATTGGTATCACGGACCCATCCAACCAGTCGTTTAACACCACAATCGATGAAATAGTTAAACATATTCAATTGTAAATCTAATCCGTATTTTCCTTTATCTAACCATGCCATTCCATAACCGGCAGATGATTTTATATCGAAAATATTTACACCACAAACTCGACCGTTTTCATAACGATCTACATAAATCCGTTTTTTTTCTATCAACTGCATCATTTTTTCACGACTTGGCAAGTGAGCTGTATAAGGCGAAAAGTTCTCTGACAGCAGTTCTATTATATCATCTAAATCAGATGGCTTAGCGAACTCTTCAATTGCAGTAGGTCGCTTTTTCATAGTCGCAACCTTGGGATTGCATATTCTGCTATAAGTTTCATAATAATCAAAACCACATTTCTGTAACAGTCCGTCCCAATCATCGATTGGCTTTCGAGAAGGTATATTAATGACGTAGTCCTTACCTGTCAGAATTGTCAGTCGTATAGACACATCCGCAACATCAGTTGTAAGCACATATAAACGATAGAAATCGCCTTCTTTCTTTCTTATGATTACAAAACTATCACTCATCTGATAGTCATACTCATAACCTTCTTCCAAACCATAGTAATTTGAAAGGACTGGCTTGTGTTTAACCTTCCAATCATCAATCAATTTTTCTATTGCTGCTTTGCTTTCTTTTATGAATTTATTCTCCATTGTCATATTGTTTTTTCAGTTCTATACGATCTATCTTCCCATTCAGATTATACGGCATCTGCGCTAAGTGGTTCACTACCTCTGGGAACATATACACAGGTATGCGTTCCTTCACCAAATTAATTATATCCATAGGCTGACCATCAATAGTGGTGTAATATAGCACCAACTTATCATTCTCATGGTCGAAGATGCAAGCGGCATTGGTCACACCTTCGATAGCGTTCACTGCCACCTCAATCTCACCCAACTCTATGCGATTGCCCTTATGCTTTACCTGAAAGTCTTTGCGAGAAACAAATATCAAGTTGCCATCCTCCGCAGGTTTTACCAAGTCACCGGTGCGATAGATAATGTCATTAAAGAGCGGATTCAGCGGGTTCTGAACAAAGACCTCATCCGTCTTGGCACGATTGCCATAGTAGCCTAATGCAACGCCAGTTCCACGGACACAAAGCTCACCAACTTCTCCAACAGCAGCCTCGGTATTATCATCCTTCAACACCAACACCTGCATATTCTGGCAGGCCTTGCCAATGGGGATGTACTCATCATCTGCATACTGTCGCTTCACATCAAAATAGGTGCAGTCAACGGTGATCTCTGTAGGACCATAGAGGTTTACGAAACGTACATTGGGCAGTTTTTCTTGCCAAGTGCGCAACTGCTTAGCTGGCATAGCCTCTCCTGCAAATGTCACCAATCGTAGATGCTCAGGCAAAGCGACATTCAGAATATCACTGTTGCCTACCAGTACAATTGCAGATGTAGCCCAAAGAATAGCCGTAATATGGCGGTCATTCAATAATGGCATCAGGAGTTTTGTGAATGTGAAATATTTCTTACCTATAACATTCAGCGTTGCACCACTCTTAATACAGATAACAATGTCTTTTACTGAACCGTCAAAATAAAACGGTGTCTGATTTCCCAACGCATCATTCTCTGTAAAACCAAAGGTTTCAACCAACCAGTTAGCCAAGTCAATCATTCCACGATGACTGATGACCACACCCTTGGGAACTCCAGTAGAACCACTCGTGAAGATGCTATAAACGGGATCCAGATCTATTATCTGTTCACGGATTGCAGTTAGTATTTCTTTGTTAGTCTCGTGTCCCTTTACTTCATCATAAAGGAATCTCGGACCTATAAATTCTATCTGGTCAAGGGTTTTGAGATCAACAGCAGTAGTGGCCACAGCTGCAATAGGTTTGCAAACGTCTGCAATCAGTCGTACACGTTCAAATGGCATCTTGCAGTCAATAGGAACATAGAAGTTACCGCTTTCCACAGCTCCCATTGCCCCAACCAAACCTTCAACACGACGGTCAACAAACACCAATACCGCACGACGGATGGTACTGTTTGTAGCCTGAGCTATAGCTGTACCTATGTTTTCTGCCTGCTGAACCCACTGGCTAAAAGTAAGATTCAGCTTATCATCAGCCAAAGCTGTCTTTTCTGGCAAACGTTGAGCGGTCTGCTCTAAGTAATCAAGTATATTCGTAAACATAAATTATATATTCACATATTCACGCAATGTTGTCATTCTTTCCTTAAAAAAGCGACTATATACATTTGTAAACTCTTCTAATGATGTTCGTATTTCTTCAGGCAAATTCTTTTCAACATCTAACAAATCTGTGGGAGTAATCTTAAAACCTATAACTTTAGCAGGATTTCCAACAACAATTGCATATGGCGGTATATCTTTTCTAACAACACTTCCTGCACCAATTTGAGCTCCCTTTCCTATTTTGTGGCAGCCTTCGCAAATAATAGATCGAGCTCCAATAGTCACATCATCACAGATGACTAAAGATGTTTGTCTTGTAGTTCCTTTACCTCTTATAGAGTAGCCAGAATGTGCATGTGTTTCTATAATCACTCCATTTGCAAAGCCTACATTATTACCAATTGTCAGGAAACCTGAATAATCGACATAAACATTCTTTGAGAATTTGACTTTTTTACCTATTGTTATAGTTCCATCCAAATAGTGGTTTCGTTCCAAAACAACACCATTGGAAATCATAGTCCCTTCACCCAAATTATATCTCTTCTTATAAGCCTCTAACCGTTCAATATACTTCTTCGGATCAGTACCATATTTTGTTTGTGAATACTTTTCTATAAAGGTCGTATTCTCATATTTCCATACTGTCCAATCATCACGTCTGTGGTTCTTTTCTCCAAGAGGCTTCAATAGCTGGTCTCTTCCTTCGTCATTTAGTTTCCATGCCTCTTTTACCTTATACTGATTACTGAATACGTAGTACTTTTTAAAGCACTTGATAATGTCAAACCAGACGGAGATTCTCCCCTTATTGGCTAATGGGGCTATTTCCTTTGCATCCTTCCAACCATATTGAAGGACTTGCCGTTTTTTTTCAAGCCAATTCATTGCCTTATGCTATTTATACAAACTTTCCGTTAAGAAATTGATTTTTATTCTCTTTTGCAGTCCCTGTACCTCTTCCGACACAAGATGATTCTTCTCAACCTTAGAATTGATTGAACTGCCCATTGACAGACCCTGAGCGAAATAATTATCCTCTGGATTAGGACTAAAACCGTCAAATCCTGCAATAGTTACTTCTCTTATTCCCATCGAGGCAAGAAGATTCAACAGCATCAAAGTTGGATTGTCGCAAACAATTGGATTTTCTGCCAAATATGAAGAATAATTCACTTGGATGGTTTCTGGCAGTACTTTGTGCAAATTGGAAGTCTTGATAAACTTGGCAACATTAGCCGGTTTTTCCACAAGTCTCTTCTCGTTTGTCACAAACAGATAATCGTACTTATATACATCTGACGACCTGTTGACACCAATAATAACAGGATTGTGATTCTCAATATACGATTTCACAGTATCCAATTCTCGGACAATGCTCTTTCCCGGAGCAAGAATCAAAACAGGTCGTTCACCTATTGATTCATATAATGATTTCACATCTGTCTTGTCATCAATGTAGTTATCCATATAGCTGTTGTAATATTGCGCAGCCTTGTCTTTGGAGAAACTAATCTTATCCTCTTCAGTGATTCCACTCAACAACTCATGAATTGATTTTACCGTAAGCGTGTTCTTTTCGGAAAAGAACAATGCATAATTGGGGTGGCAGTTGTGAATAGACGACAAATAAAACGGCAACGAGTAGCCCCAGAACTGACGGGCAAAGATGGGCTTCAGACACTCGTCGAAAACCTCCAAGAATGGCTCAATATTATAGTTTTTGCCATAATAGCGGTTCAGATGCTTCGCAAACAGTTCTATGTTCAGATTTCCAGCACCTCGTCCCATACCGAACACACTGGCATCAATAATCATGTTATGTGAAAGCCCCTGGTCTATCATATACTTAGCATTGCTATATGCCTGCTGAAGATTGTTATGAGCGTGATAACCCAGCAATATATCAGGGCGCAAATTATTGTCAACCAGGAAAATCAGCCTGCGGAAATCCTTCAGTTCCAACACACCAAAGCTGTCAACCACATAGAAAGCCTCAGCATGGGTAGCATTAGCCATATTGATTAACTCAATAAAATCTTTGTCGCTATAGTTCAACACTCCCATCGGCTGAATGTAATAGCGAAAGCCTTTGCTATCAAGTGCGTTTATATATTCAAATGCTTCCTTGATGTTTTTTCTATGAAAAGCCAATCGGATGATGGGGTCGTCTGGTTCTGCCTCGGGCAACAAGTCTGCGGAATATTCCCCATAGTTAATCATCACTGCATAGTCCTGATGATCTGATTTGATGTTGGAGTATGCACGGCGTACATCTTTCATGCTACTATAGCGAGCCGTGTCCTCATTACCAGATTGCACGGTACTTAGATAGCCAAGTTCCATTACCTCAACATCTGCAATCAGAACTTGATTAACCACTCGGGTAATAACATCTTTCCCGAATTCCCAGTTATTTACATAACCTCCGTCGCGCAACGTACAGTCAAGAAGTTTTATTTCACTCATGGAATATCACTTTTGAATTACGAAAAAAAGTATGATTAAGGCTGTTTTTGTTCCTGTTTGGCATTGTTGGTACCAGCCAAGCGCTCCCTCAATTGTGTTGTGGAGATTCCCTGTGTATAAGGAATATAAATCACATCACAACCGACCGTTTTAAGCTCGGCCTCGATTTTATTCCAAACCTCGGTACCCTTCCAATCGTCACCGATGAATGCCACATCAAAATGGAGTTTGTTCCAGGCTTCCATTTTACTGCGAGTCTCGTTTTTGACCACCTCATCAACATAACGAATGGCTCCCACTATATCAGCCCTATCTTCGTATGGAATAACTGTAGGACGGTTTTTGCAGTGCATCACCCACTCGTCGGAATGGACACCCACTACAAGAAATTCACAATATTCTTTGGCCTGGCGGAACAGGTTCAAGTGTCCTCTATGAAACATATCGAATGTTCCAACGGTAAATCCTTTTTTATACTTCTTTTCCATGTTATATAATCAGTTTTTTGTTTTTCTCATTGATTGTATCAACTTTCCGATTGTCTCGTCAAGCGTAAAAACTGGCTGCCAACCCAAATCCATAAGTTTTGTTGCATCCATAAGCGTACAGCCTTCTTTACGATAGCCCAATTTAGCAACATCTTCAGCAACGTCAAACTTCAATTTGATTTCGGAACCTGATACCTCAATCATTCGCTGAGCAATATCACGAATAGAGATGGCATTCTGCATATTGGTAAGATTATAAGCATTGCCATTTTGTCCGTTAGCAACAATATAAAGCATTGCAGTTGCCGCATCATCGGCATCCAGATAACTACGCACAGTACCGCCACTTGATTTAAGGACAATATCTCGATTCTCAATGATGCAACGTGCAAACTCTGCAAAGAAGCGAGGATCCTCATACTCAACACCTGTTCCAAAAGTAGAGGTTAATCTAACAGAGTATGAATCAAAACTGTGTTGTGACGACCACATACAACACATCATCTCGCACATGCGTTTCATTTCGGCATAACAATTACGAAGTGTAAATGTATCAAGCCTACAGGGGTAATCTTCTTTAAAGGGGGTATCCTGCAACACTTCACCATAAATTTCATAAGTAGAAACAAATAAGAATACGCCCTTGCAGTGCTGAGCATTATAATCAAGTAGTTGTTTGGTACCACCTATATTGGTAAGAAAGACCCCCCCAGGATTTACCAAGTGCATCTTTTTACCGCCACTTATTCCCGCACAGTGTACAATTGCATCATAATGGCCCACATCAGGGACTTGACCATCTTCAACATCCCACCGACTCATCTTAATTCCTTCAGGTATTGTAGGAAAAGCCCAATTTAGTTTTTTTTCATTCCTGTATAGCCCAATTCCCTTGATGCTAGAATCGTATTCAGTATGTAGAGTTGAAATAAGCGCAATTAGTCTTGCCCCAATTAGTCCAGAGGCACCACTAACCATAATAGTCTTGCCTTTCAGTTTTCCAGCAAGAAACTTTAATTGATGATTTAACTGTAAATTCATTGACGGCTCTTTTTATAGGTTTCCAAAAATTCCTTGTATGGAATGTCAGCATTGAAAATAGCTCCACCATGATGCAACCCCCTCTGTTCAATCGGAGGTAGTTTCATATAATCACCGTACATTACTTTTAGAAACCTGTCATATCCAACGGGAACTGGGAACTTGAAATCTTCAAAATCCCAATCTATCGCACTTATAAAATCTTCAGCATACCACAATTTCCTTGAATAACTGATTACTGCTGTCGAACCAACTGTCACAAATTCTGTTTTGTAACCATTACACTCCTGCGCAATCTTGTCTAATTCCCTCATTGTGTCGAACGGATCACGACCACAATAGTTTTTTACTCTTTTTTGGTCTTTCTCTGACAAATATGGATTAGACATTCTCATGTATGTGGAATTATCCAGATTCAATTCCTTAATTTTTGCATACCGTTCTTCGCCACCATTAATATCCCAGTTGTCAATTGGAAAGATTGAGAGCCACATTCCGTGATTAAAATTCTGATAACAAAACATCTGATTCAATGCAGTTGTATTGGAATTTCTAATCTTTGCGAAAGAATAAAAATAGCCATCATCAGTGTACGGGGTCTGCAAAAAATATGGGTGAGAGAATTCGTTACTTAATGTCACAAACTTGTTATAATCTTCCCTTGGCATAAGTACATCTACATCATCGTCCCAGGGGATAAATCCTTTATGTCTAATTGCACCAAGTAGAGAACCTGCTTCTAAAAAATAGGTGAAATTATGTTTTTTACATACTTCATCAAATGTCAACATGAGATCAAGCAGAATCGTCCAGATCTTTTTTCGATCCGTTGTCACCAAGAACTCATTCCGGACTTCTTCTTTGAGAAAATCCTCTTTAATTATACCTTTTTGCAGGATTCTTTCTATTTCTGTCATAATTATATAGATTTAAACAATTCTTCTATCATTTCATCTTTTAAAATCGCAGGTTTCCAGCCTGTATCTTCCATGAGCTTAGTGCAGTCCATACCTGCGCAAACCTCAGTGCCATTATCTGCCACGTCAAATGAAACATCGTAACCGAGTTTAGTTCCTATTGTTTTCACAGTTTCTGCATATTCAAGCAAGGAATACTGGCATCCAATACCTATATTATAAGTCGTCTCTCTTATTTCAGGTGCGAGATTTGCTATTGCAGCCAATCCTGATGCAGCATCTTTCACATCCAGTAAGGCTGCATATTGGTTTGGTGCTGTCACCGTAAACGACTCTCCTGCTTTTGCTTTTTTTACAAAGAAATACAAAAAACGCTGAGGCATCACTAAACTTGCCAAACGCACATTGACAATATGAGGAATTGCAGAGAGTCTAAACATCTTTTCGGTCGCATACTTGGCCATGCTATATAAATCAATGGGAGCAATGGGTGATTCCTCTGTTGACAATATGCCCTTAGGCATACGTTTATACACACCTTGCGAAGAAATATTAATGACCATATTCACTTTCAAATCCACAAAACGATTAATCATCCTTTCTGTGAAATCAAATGTCTGCGCTAATAATTCTGGGTCGTGACTTCTCGCAAAAGCACAATTGATTACCACATCAACTTTTTGGAAATCTTCCTTAAATAGACCGTCCAAATGATACAAACTCAATTTTTCATCTTGCGGCAACTCATTAGCCTTATCATCTGGACGGCCTCCGATTGCGATGACATTCACATCATTCAATTTCAGAAGCTCTCTGACTACATGATGACCAAGGAAACCTGTAGCTCCTGTAACAAGTATTGTTCTCATATCGTGACTTTTAAATTACATATCCTTCAATATCGCTGTATTCAATACCTGGCAGCAGCAATTCTTCACCATTTTCACCAATAATGTGGATGGTCTTGTCAATACGCTGCATCGTAGGTAGCAAATCGTCTTTAGTTGGCACAGATCCTAACACACGCACTGTGATTTGCGCCAATAGGCCACGCATCTGCTCTGTGATGGCCTCTCCAGGAATATGGGCCAATACAGCATCTTCCACCTCAGCCATCTGTTTTACCTCATCAACACCCGTTATCTCTTTGATGGTACCAGGTGAACAGAGGCAAGAGACATTAAACGCCGGTGTCTTGAATTCAGGTATTGCCTTTTCAGCGATGCTTTCTTCTCCCATTCTGCCAGTCAGGGCAAAGCAGATCATCATCTCCAACGGATTGTAGCCGCAGACACGCTCAAGTATCTTATACTCCAAAGAACCTGTCAGTCTGAAGCCAAGATCATATACATAGCATGTGCCGTCCTCCACCTTACACTGCATGAACATCATGCCATCTTTGATGCCCAAATGTCGGAACATACGTTTACAATTCTCCTCTACCTCTTCTCTATATTTAGGAAGATAAACAGAAGGGAATGTATAACCAACTGGTAGAGGTATTACGTCATCACCTTGATTGTGCTTCACATGTCGATTGGCAAGTCCTGACAGATAGTAGTTACCATCTTGGAATGTCCAGAAGACAGTTACCTCGCGACCTCCCATGTATCGTTCTATCAAGACCTTTCCTGTCTTGCTGGCTTTACGTCCTGTCTCAACAGCTGTTTCCAGCTCCTCTCGATTATGACAGATTGTTATTCCACGAGATCCACTGCTATCCACTGGCTTTACCAGGACAGGGAACTTTATATCCGTGTCATTAATATCATACTCTGGTATGGTCGGTACTCCAAACTGGCGGCATAATGCCTTGTATTGGTCTTTGGCTATCAGCGTTTCAAACTGCTCTTTTGTTCCATAACAGGGTAACCCTGCTTTTTTACAAATATCCGCATAAAAGGGCAACAGCATATCATTGAATCCAACAAAGACACCGTCAATACTATAATCCTTAATGACATTTACAACAGCATCAATGTCTGTGACGCTAACTTCTATCGCATCATCTGCGATGGCTTTAGCTGGAGATTTCTCAACTGGATAATAATCTGCAACAAAAGTAACGATCCCCATCTCCCTGGCTTTACGCACGATCTCACACGATATGCGCATACCACCCATAATGAGCAGTCTCTTCCCTTGTAAACTTGTATTCATTTAATAATCAATGTAATAATCCTGTTCATATCTTCTTCCCCATACCGCTGGTCAATCGGCAATGGCAGCATCTGGCATGCAAGGAAGTATTCAACATCATCTTTATTTGTCCATTCCAACACATTGGGCCAATAGCGGGCGACAAATATTTTGTTTTCAATCAGTCTTTCGCGCAAGCCATTGGTAGGTGTAAGATAAGGATAAACCATTGGTACGGCATCTTCTTCCAGTGACAGGCTAAGCGTGTTGCTCCCGCCAAGTGCAGCGTGTAACTGCTGGTAATTGGCTCTACGCTTCTGAGCGATTTGTTCATAGTCAATCCCTTGCATCATACGATGAGTAAGTTCAGACATTCGCCTGATAGGCTGGCCTGCCAAAGCCTTTGTCGTTTCCCTGAAATCACCATAGCCTGCTTCTGCCCCTACATCTATTCTCTTTGTGAGTGATGTCATCCTGTCGAATGACAAGTCTTGTTCAAGCTCCTCATCTAACTTTTTTTCTGTGTAGAGATATGCCCCATCAGGTACGCCAAAGAACTTACGGCAAGTATAGAACGTATCAATTCCTGCAATAGGCATGGCATAGAATGCCTGCGTATTGTCAATAATCAAGCGTTCCCCTATTTTCTCTGCCAGCTGTTCTACATAGCGTTGCTTCAATCCATAATAGTTGACATAAAGCAGAGCCTCGTCAGCCGTCAAAATGAACCTATCCCTAATTTCAAAGTTGATATCTATATGATAGAACTCATAAGGAATGCCAAGTTTCATAAAAGGCTCGAGCACGACCCCACAAGTATAGTAAGGTAAATAAACTTTCTTATATCCTCGTGCTTTCAGAATATACTCCAAACAATTGCGACCAGTGTTTAATCTGATAGCATCCTTGTGGTATTCCTTACCTTTCGGGAGTTCCAAACTGAAATATCCGCCTATTGGTTCCATTATTCAATTATTATTTTTAACCACTCCTTTTGGTGTATAAGCGCATCATCCATCTGTTGTCGAGTATCAAAACGGAGGAACAATGTTCCTATCGCATTATTTGCACCTGAGAATGGCTCAACGCTATCCCCTGTATTCACTCTTATTTCCTTTTCAACTATCTCGCCAATAAACGAATCAAGTATTTCTACATTCTTAAATCTACCTGCTTTATCACTATGGAGTACTAAAATACAATAGTGACCTTTATAATTGGGTTCGTGAACCATTGGTATGGTTTCACCTATTGTTTTTGATACTTCAGCATCTATAATATCCACATCTGTGGCATAATTCAGTATTTCAGCAAGTCTGTTGCCGCCCGCTCGTGGTGACACCTCCATTAGATATACCTTTCCATCCTTACAAACGCGCCATTCTACATTAAAGAGCCCAGTCCTAAAATTAAGAAGATGTCCCAGTCGTTGAAGCTGTTGCTTCACATCATCGAGTATATAATCGTGTTTATCTGCTGGCCAGCATTCTGCTGATGGTGTATACGGGTTTGTTGCCTCTGCATCGAAATATTGGTCATAGAATGCATTGTATTTTAACTCGCCATTAACATAGAAGCTTTCTGCCCCGGAGGAAAGACCTTCTTTTTCCAAAAAATCCTCTATTATAAAGTGACCATTATGAGATTCATCCAATGCATGAGCAATAGCCTTTGGCAAATCTTTGGGATCATCGACTCTTGATACGCCCTTGCTTCCTGCTGAATCGACAGGCTTTACTATGACAGGCCAGTTGAAGTAATCAACATCCTTGATTGCATCCTCTGAACTTACATAACCTTTGGCATGAGGTGCATTGAATCCATTGTCTGTTAAGAACTGGCGGAAACGGGATTTGTCCTGAAGGATACTAGCTGCCTCGTATGAGCAGGTAAAGGGTAATCCCATTTGTTCAGCAACGTATGCTGCAGTTACTACGCCTGGATCTACTGCGTAGGAAAGAATACCGTCAATCTTGAGCTCCTTAGCCAAGGCAAGTACTTTCTCCTTGTCCCTTTCAAGGATGCTCACATTGTGGTATTCATCGGAATATTTATGGGCTATGTTGTTGGGCAGATAATCCACCGTAATAACATAGATGCCATGCTTATGGGCAGCCTCTATAGCCGGTAGCAAATAGCGAATGCCCCCAAGGAGCATGAGTTTCTTTTGTGCCATTATTTAACAATCAAACTAAGTATGCGCTCCAAATCGCCCTCACTCAACTCGTGGTGCATGGGGAGGCATATCACCTCGTTGGCAATCCTGGTAGCAACAGGCAAATTTGCTGGTGCGGCACTTGGAAGGCCACGGTATGTCGAGAACTCGCTTATTAATGGATAGAAATATCTTCTGCCAAGCACGTTCTTTTCCTTCATCTCGAAATATAACTGGTCACGGGTCTTGCCATACTCCTCGGCATTGATGAAGATGGGGAAATAGCTATAGTTGTGACGAACACCTGGCATATCTTCAAAGAAACGGATGCCAGGGACATTACGCAGGGCCTCACGATACTTTTGTGCGACCTTCTGGCGGTTTGCAATAGCTGCATCCACTTGTTTCAAGTTAAGCAAGCCGTATGCGGCACGAACTTCATCGACCTTGCTGTTGATGCCGGGGGCAACCACGGTTGTCTCACCAGCAAAGCCGAAGTTCTTCAGGTAATCAATACGCTTCTTGGTCTGCTCGTCATGCATCACCAATGCACCGCCTTCAAGGGTATTGTAAACCTTGGTTGCATGGAAGCTTAGCGTACTCATATCGCCTGCGTTCAGAATGCTCTCGCCATCCACCTCAACACCGAATGCATGAGCTGCATCATAGATAACCTTCAGGCCGTACTTATCTGCAATTGCTTGTATCTCTCTCATCTTGACTGGTTTCCCATAGCAATGAACAGGCATAATGGCCGTGGTCTTTGGAGTGATGGCAGCCTCTATCTTATCGGGATCTATGCCACATGTTTCTTCCTCAATATCCACAAACACTGGCTTACAACCATTCCACCAAATGCTATGTGTAGTAGCAACAAAGCTATATGGTGTGGTGATTACCTCGCCTGTGATACGCAATGCCTGTAAAGCGGTCAGCAACGGCAATGTACCATTGGTAAACAGACTGATATAGGGAACCTTCAGGTATTCTGCAAGGGCTTTCTCCAACTGCTTGTGGAACTGGCCGTTGTTGGTTATCCACTTGCTTGCCCAAATCTCCTTCAGCATTTCATTGAACTCGTCGAGATTGGGCAGCAACGGCGAGGTGACGGTAATTGTATCTTTTTTCATATTTCTATTATTCTTGCGGACCTTTCATGTCCTTATGTGTGAAACTCAGCGATGTTATATCCTCCTTCATCTCATCAATCACTTTCAGCAAGTACTGGCCATATTGGTTCTTGAGCATTGGTTTTGCCAATTCTCGCATCTTCTCTTCGGAAATCCAGCCATTGCGATAGGCAATACCTTCCAAGCAAGCGACCTTCAATCCCTGACGTTTCTCTATTACTTCTACAAAGGTTGATGCTTCTGCGAGAGAGTCATGTGTACCTGTATCTAACCAAGCGAAGCCTCTTCCAAAGACCTGCACTTTCAACTCACCATCTTTCAAAAATTCCTGATTTACTGTTGTAATCTCCAATTCACCACGAGCTGATGGTTTTATATGCTTCGCTACATCCAACACTTTATTGGGATAGAAGTACAAACCTACAACAGCATAGTTGCTCTTTGGCTCTTTGGGTTTCTCTTCAATGCTCAGACAGTTCCCTTCACGGTCAAATTCAGCCACTCCATAGCGTTCAGGGTCTGACACCCAATAGCCAAAAACAGTAGCCTTGCCATTGTTATCAGCATCGTTCACTGCATTACGCAACAGCTTAGTAAAGCCCGCACCATAGAAGATATTATCACCAAGAACCAGACAGGCGCTGTCATTTCCAATAAACTTCTCACCAATAATGAAAGCTTGCGCCAATCCATCTGGGCTGGGTTGTTCTGCGTATTCAAAATGAACACCATAGTCTGAACCGTCACCCAAGAGGCGCTTAAAGCCTGGCAAATCGTAAGGAGTTGAAATTATCAATATATCTCTGATACCAGCCAGCATCAGCGCAGAGATAGGATAATAAACCATTGGTTTATCATAAATTGGGAGGAGTTGCTTTGAGACTCCTTTGGTTATAGGGTATAATCTAGTGCCGGAACCACCGGCAAGTACTATTCCTTTCATAAATATAATAATTGGGAAATAAAGGATGTCTGAAGGATGTTAGAAGGAAGAGCGAAGGATGGATATACGATGTTAGATGGATGATGGCTGATGTTAGATGTTGCCATCCGGATTCACATATTGTCTAAGGAGATTAGGAATATAGGAGAAAGCATTAAGCATGGATGATGGAAGATGTCAGATGTCAGATGAAAGAAGGATTTTTTGAAACTGCTGCTGCCGTGCGCTCACGGCAGGAGCAGGGAGACATGTAATTCACTTGGGATGTGTACGACATTGTCTATATTATTTGACAGACCGTTTTAAATCTTCAACAGATAATGTGAACTTGAAACAGCCAATCTTATCGAGGATGACAGTAGCCCTTTTTTTGCCGTTTACCATCTCTACAGTGCCCTTCAGACCTTTCAGAACCTCAGACTCTGAGAGAAAACCGTCGTTAAGAGCCACTTCATCATTAACCTGTGGTGGCACCTCTTCAGAATACTCGACATCACCATCTGCCAGTTCAAGCACAGATTTGAGCGCACGGATCTGGGCGTCAGGGACGCGAGCAAAGTCACGAAAGCCTTCTTTGGTTCTTGAAAGCGTAGGATCGACCACACAATGGGTCAAGAGATTACACTGTTTAAGGACTTCCACGCGATGGGACTCGTCGACTCTGATGAATACCTTGCCACGAATAACAACCTTTTCTACCAGTTTTTTGGGGCCATTTAATTGTTTGCCTTTGGGGGATGTCCTGACTTTCTTTTGCTGGACGGCAGCGTAGGCCTCTATCTCAAAAGGCATGTTGTTTGAATCATTGAAAAAGGCGCAAGTTTCTATCTCTTTGTTTCGCTTGACGCCATAGACATACCAGGCTGTAGGGTCAAACACCTTCTGGACAACGGGTTTTTCCTTCTCCTGATGGAGAATCCGGTTGGTGGTCAGGCTGCGTAACCGACGATAATTTTTGGGAACTTTGGGGCACGGCTCCGCCGCAGGCCCCCTGTTTTCACTTTGAGCCTCAATACCAAAAATTAACGCTTTAGAGTCGTCTAACATACTCTTTATCTGACTGTTACGTCAGTGCGTTTTGGAATCAGCGAAGCTCAAAATGGAAACTTGGTCGGAGATGACCTAAGAATACAAAAAGAGCGTGAACCTCACTCTGCCCGCCTGTCTCTTTAGGTCCTGAGAAAACCTTTGCTATAAACAGACAGAATTCATGCTCACGCCGTTGGATTATATATGTACACACCCGTGAAGTGTGCGGAGGCTTACTAAAAGCCTCTCAGCACACCGACGGGGCGTTATATAACCACGTCCTAAGCATCCACTCTGCAATGTCTTCGATAGCAATTTTTTGAATTTCTCAGGTTCAAAGAAACCGAAAAACACGCGTTGTAAGACGCTGTACCAATAAATATTGCGCCCACACCTTCACTGCCTCAATGGGCAAGTACGGCGTGATAGCGGGTGCAAAGGTACAAAATAATTCTCACATACCTATTATATATTTATTAAAAATTGCATTTTATTATCAATTTTCAATTATTATTCGTACCTTTGCATCGATTATGGCAAAAGATAAAACAGCATACGTGTGTTCCAAAATCGCCTAAGTGGATTGGCAAATGCCCCGCCTGTGGGCAATGGAACACCTTTAAAGAGATTCGCATTGCAGGCGACACAAAGCAAAAGGCTGCTACCACGGCAGCAGCCTCTGCGGGGCATGCCCTACGAAAGAACAAGGTACTGAAACTACACGATATCTCTAATCAGGACGATCCTCGCATCGATATGCACGATGAGGAGCTAAACCGTGTTTTGGGCGGTGGACTCGTTCCTGGCAGTATCGTCTTATTAGGTGGAGAACCAGGCATCGGAAAATCCACGCTCTCGCTCCAAACAATGCTTCGCATGCCTGAGAAAAAATGAGCGGCGAGGAAAGTGCACACCAGCTGAAAATGAGAGCCAACCGTCTCACCTCTCACCTCTCACCCCTCACCTCTGATGAGAATTTTCTCATCCTATGTGAAAACTCATTAGAAAACATCTTCGACCATATCAAAGACGAGCAACCCGAATTAGTGATTATCGACTCTATCCAGACCATCATGACAGAAGATGTGGAGTCGAATGCAGGCTCCATCGCACAGGTGCGCGAATGTGCCTCAGCCCTACTCCGATTCGCCAAGACCAGTGGCATACCCGTTATGCTGATAGGTCATATTACCAAAGAAGGCACACTCGCCGGTCCTAAGATTTTGGAGCATATTGTGGATACCGTTATCCAGTTTGAGGGTGATCAGCATTATATGTATCGTATCCTCCGTTCTATCAAAAATCGTTTTGGCTCTACAGCGGAACTTGGTATCTACGAGATGCAGCAAAATGGCTTGCGACAGGTATCTAATCCTTCTGAACTATTGCTTACCCAAGATCACGACGGACTTTCGGGTATTGCCATCTCTTCTGCCATCGAGGGTGTAAGACCTTTTTTGGTAGAGACGCAGGCACTTGTATCGACAGCAGCATACGGCACCCCCCAGCGTTCTGCCACAGGTTTCGATCAGCGACGCCTAAACATGCTGCTGGCGGTGCTTGAAAAGCGCGTAGGCTTTAAACTTATGCAGAAAGATGTGTTTATCAATATTGCAGGTGGCTTGCGTGTGACTGACCTAGCGATGGACCTCTCCATTATCGCAGCTGTGCTCTCATCGAATGTTGATACCCCGATAGAAAGTGGATGGTGTATGTGTGGTGAGGTAGGACTCTCTGGCGAGGCGCGCCCAGTAAACCGTATTGAGCAACGTATCGCAGAAGCTGAGAAGCTGGGATTTACAGATATGATTATCCCCAAGCACAATCTGCAGGGCTTCGATCAGAAGAAATATCACATCCAGCTACACCCTGTTCGCAAGGTAGAAGAGGCACTTAGAGCCCTATTTGGATAAAAAAGTATAAATTCTCAATTATCAATTGTCAATTATCAATTAAAATTTGTAACTTTGCACTCGCTTTTAAAGGCTATTTTTCACATTATTAATAATAATACAATTATGACTATCAACGAATTCAACTTTGCCGGTAAGAAGGCAATCGTACGTGTAGATTTCAACGTACCCCTCGATGAGAATGGTAAAATCACTGATGACACCCGTATCCGTGGTGCTCTGCCTACCCTGAAGAAGATTCTGGCCGATGGTGGTGCTACAATCATTATGAGCCACATGGGTAAGCCCAAGGGTAAGGTAAACCCAAAGCTCTCTCTGGGTCAGATCCGCGAGGCTGTGGAGAATGCTCTGGGCGTTCCCGTTGCTTTTGCTCCTGACTGCGCTAAGGCTGCTGACGCTGCTGCTGCCCTGAAGATGGGTGAGGCGCTGCTGCTTGAGAACCTGCGCTACTATCCTGAGGAAGAGGGTAAGCCCGTAGGTGTTGAAAAGGGTACTCCTGAGTACGACGAGGCTAAGAAGGCTATGAAGGCCAGCCAGAAGGAGTTTGCCAAGACTCTGGCCAGCTATGCTGACTGCTACGTTATGGATGCCTTCGGTACAGCTCACCGCAAGCACGCTTCTACTGCTGTTATCGCCGACTACTTCGACGCTGACAACAAGATGCTGGGCCTGCTGATGGAGAAGGAGGTTCAGGCTGTTGACAATGTTCTGAGCAACATCAAGCGTCCTTTCGTTGCCATCATGGGTGGTTCTAAGGTTTCTTCTAAGATCGGTATCATTGAGAACCTGCTCGGTAAGGTTGATAAGCTCATCCTCTGCGGTGGTATGACCTACACCTTCGCCAAGGCTCACAATGGTGAGATCGGTCAGTCTATTGTTGAGCTCGACAAGCTGGATGTAGCCCTGGGCGTTGAGGAGCTGGCTAAGAAGAATGGCGTAGAACTCGTTCTGGGTTCTGACTGCACAGCTACCAACGGTCTCGACTTTGACACCATGACCGTAAAGCCTGGTTCTAAGATCATTACTTGCCCAGCCAACGAGATTCCCGCTGACCTGCAGGGTGTAGATGCTGGTCCAGAGAGCCAGAAGGCATTCAAGGAGGCCATTAAGGGTGCAAAGACTATCCTGTGGAATGGTCCTGCCGGTGTATTCGAGTGCGACGATTTCACTGCTGGTTCTCGCGCTATCGGTGATGCGATTGCTGAGGCAACAGCAGAGGGTGCATTCTCTCTGATTGGTGGTGGTGACTCTGTAGCTTGCGTTAACAAGTTCGGTCTCGCAGACAAGGTATCTTACATCTCTACTGGTGGTGGTGCTCTGCTCGAAGCCATCGAAGGTAAGGTGCTCCCAGGCGTTGCAGCCATAAAGGGTGAGTAATCATACAAACGTTTACGTATAAAAATATCCCAGTATGCGATACAGCGTACTGGGATTTTTTTTACCTTTGCACTATCAAAAAACAAACAACGATTAAATATATAAAAAGCTATGAGTAAGAAATTTGTTATCGGAGACCGTTTGAAGGATGAGTGGATTTCAGTTCTGGACACAGAGAAGAAGAAACTCGAGTTTACAAATCATCTGGCAAGTGCCAAGGAATACCTGCTTGAGGAGGATGCCCAGCAGAACCTGCAGAAAATTCAGGAGACTGGCTATTTCAGCGACTTGCAGATTTACATGAAGGAGGACAATAAAGCCTACAAGATTGACGAGCGCGACTCGTTCCAGTCTTAAAAAAAAGCCCCAGCCGATTGGCTGGGGCTTTTTTCACCGTTACTTTGGCTGTTTATTCTTTATCAAGAAGAATCTTCATCATTTCGACGGCAGCTTTTGCCACTGAGGTACCTGGACCAAAGATGGCAGCTACACCTGCTTTATAGAGGAAGTCGTAGTCCTGAGCAGGAATAACACCACCAGCGATAACCATGATGTCTTCACGACCCAGTTTCTTCAATTCCTCAATCAACTGTGGAATGAGCGTCTTGTGTCCGGCAGCAAGTGAAGAAGCACCCACTACATGTACATCGTTCTCAACAGCCTCGCGAGCTGCCTCCTCCGGTGTCTGGAACAATGGTCCCATATCTACGTCGAAACCACAGTCTGCGTAGCCAGTAGCTACAACCTTAGCACCACGGTCGTGACCATCCTGACCCATCTTGGCGATGAAAATACGAGGACGACGACCTTCCTTCTCTGCGAACTCATCAGTCAGTTTGCAAGCTAACTCGAAGTCGCTATCATTCTTAGATTCTGAACTATACACGCCTGAAATTGTTCTGATTACTGCTTTATAACGACCTACGATCTCTTCGCAGGCATCTGAAATCGTGCAGCCTTCACTGCCAAGTCGAGCAGGTTGTTCTTCGACTTCTTGCCCTCGTTGAACTCACGAACACACTCGGTAATCTCCTTAAGGGCAGCCTGACAAGCAGCCTCATCGCGATTGGCACGAAGCTCCTTCAGGTTTTCTACCTGCTGCAAACGTACTGCGGTGTTGTCAACCTCAAGAATATCAATAGGATCCTCATGCTCCAGACGATACTTGTTGGTACCAACAATGGTCTGAACACCAGAGTCAATACGAGCCTGAGTACGAGCTGCAGCCTCCTCGATACGCATCTTAGGCAGACCTGTCTCGATGGCCTTGGCCATACCGCCAAGTTTCTCAATTTCCTGGATATGCTCCCAAGCCTTATGAACCAGCTCGTTAGTCAGGGTCTCTACATAGTAAGAACCTGCCCATGGATCAATCTGCTTACACACCTTCGTCTCATTCTGGATGTAGATCTGGGTGTTACGAGCGATACGAGCAGAGAAGTCTGTAGGCAGAGCGATAGCCTCATCAAGGGCATTGGTGTGCAGAGACTGGGTGTGACCCAGCACAGCAGCCATAGCCTCGATACAGGTACGGCCTACGTTGTTGAAGGGATCCTGCTCGGTGAGCGACCAACCAGAGGTCTGAGAGTGGGTACGCAGAGCCAGCGACTTAGGATTCTTGGCACCGAAGCTCTTCACAATCTTTGCCCACAACAGACGACCAGCACGCATCTTGGCAATCTCCATGAAGTGGTTCATACCGATAGCCCAGAAGAAGCTGAGTCGTGGTGCAAAAGCATCCACATCGATACCGGCATTCACACCTGTACGCAGGTAGTCCATACCATCTGCCAATGTGTAAGCCAACTCGATATCAGCTGTAGCGCCAGCCTCCTGCATGTGATAACCTGAGATAGAGATACTATTGAACTTAGGCATCTTCTGCGAGGTATACTCGAAGATATCAGCGATAATCTTCATTGAGAATGCAGGGGGATAGATATAGGTGTTACGAACCATGAACTCCTTCAAGATATCGTTCTGGATGGTTCCTGCCATCTCCTCCAACTGAGCGCCCTGCTCAAGACCTGCAACGATGTAGAATGCCAGGATAGGCAGTACGGCACCGTTCATAGTCATAGATACAGACATCTTGTTGAGGGGGATACCCGAGAAGAGCACCT
The DNA here is from genome assembly GCA_905234145.1 of uncultured Prevotella sp. Lineage (GTDB taxonomy): Bacteria > Bacteroidota > Bacteroidia > Bacteroidales > Bacteroidaceae > Prevotella. The sequence goes on from CAJOGK010000015.1 coordinate 43,089, forward strand.
TCATGTTCTCCTCATTGCAGATAGACACACCAGCCTTACCCACATCACCCACTACACGTGCATTATCCGGGTCGTAACCACGGTGTGTAGGCAGGTCGAAGGCAACAGAAAGACCTTTCTGACCAGAAGCCAGGTTACGACGATAGAAAGCATTTGACTCCTCTGCAGTAGAGAATCCAGCATACTGACGAATCGTCCACGGGCGGAAAGGATACATCATTGAATACGGGCCACGAAGATAAGGAGGAATACCGGCTGTAAAGTCGAGGTGTTCCATACCTTCGAGGTCTTCTTTCGTATAAACAGGGCGTACCTCGATGTGCTCAGGGGTTTTCCAGTTTTCTACGATTCCATTGTCTTTAATCCACTTGGCACCATCTTGAGCCTTGATGCCTGCATAGATATCAATATCTTTAAATTGTTTACGCATAACCAAGTTTCTGATTATATTCTTTCAAAGTCTCGAGCACATTGCACTTCACATGGATATAGTTCTCGATGCCGGCAGCCTTCAGATCCTCCATGCAAGCAGGAGCACCGGCAACTACGAACATCGCACGTCCGTTCAAATACTTGAAGGCTGGAATAGCGTACTCAGCATACTCATCGTCGCTTGAGCAAATCACTACGATATCAGCCTTAGCCTCAAGTGCAGCATCAACACCCTCCTCAACAGTCTTGAAGCCGAGGTTATCAATCACCTTATAACCGGCACAAGCGAGGAAGTTGCAAGAGAACTGGGCACGAGCCTGACGCATAGCCAGATTACCAATGGTAAGCATAAAGGCTACAGGTACCTTTGTTTCTTCGGTATGGATACGGAGATCTTCGAAATCAGCAGCAAGGCGAGTGCTGTTGATGGTCTTGAAGGCTGGCTCTTCTGCATGACCACAGCCACAAGCACAACTCTTAGCCTTCTTACCCTCGCTCTTCTCTGTGAAATTCGGGAATTGGTTAGTACCCAGCAAGAACTCCTTACGCTTAGCAGCATCACCATGGCGCTTCACGTTGGTAGCATTGATATCATCCTGGATGGTACCAGCCTTAATGGCAGCAAGGAAGCCACCCTCCTCTTCTACCTTCAGGAAGATCTTCCAAGCCTCAGTAGCCAAAGCATCGGTGAGGTGCTCAATATAGTAAGAACCAGCACCTGGATCAACGATACGGTCGAAATGGCTCTCCTCCTTGATGATGAGCTGCTGGTTGCGAGCGATACGCTCTGAGAACTCAGTAGCCTCCTCGTATGGCGCATCAAACGGCGTTACCACCATTGAGTGAACACTACCCAGAGCAGCACTCATGGCCTCTGTCTGAGAACGAAGCAGATTTACGTATGAATCGAAGAGCGTCTGATTATAAGTAGAGGTGGTTGCATTGATGATCATCTGACAAGCGCAATCGCACTTAGGCTCATACTGTTTTACGATCTGAGCCCAAAGCAGACGAGCTGCACGGAACTTAGCAATCTCCATGAAGTAGTTCTCGCTAACGCCCATATTAAACTTAATGCTCTTGGCAGCCAGGTCTACATCTACACCAGCATCTGTCAACTGCTGCAGATATTCGTTACCCCAAGCAAGGGCATAACCCAACTCCTGAACGATATAGGCACCCGCATTATTGAGGGCATCAGAGCTGACAGCGATACAACGGAAGTTAGGATATTCCTTCAGAGCCTCCACGAGGGAAGAGGTAAGAGGTAAGAGGGAAGAAGTGTCCTTACCCTTCATGACCATCTTCGCCATCGGGTCGAACTCGATAGAGCCAACAACCTTCTCCTTGTCGTAGCCCTTCTTCTCGAAATAAGCCACGAGGATTTCAGCCAGTTCGAGAGAATGACGCTGACAGGTAGCAAAGTTCACCTCTACGATGTCGCAAAGGATACCCTCCAGCAGTGCCTCAATAGTTTCTTTCGACACCATGTCGCCGGGAATCTTAAAGCCCAGCGAATCGATACCCTTATTCAGGATGTCGAGTGCCTTCTTGTTGGCCTCCTTAGCATCAGTTACTTCGATGTTCTGACGAACATACCACGCGTTTGAGTCTTTCTTGTTACCACGCACGAAGGGGAACTCTCCGGGGAGCGCATCAGGTGTTTTCAGATTCGCCAGATCTTCGCGGCGATAGAAAGGCTGTACGTTAAAACCTTCATTGGTTCTCCATACCAAGCGCTTTTGGAAGTCGGCACCTTTCAGATCGACTTCAATCTTGTCGAGCCACTCCTGAGTGGTCGGCGCTGTAAACTCGGTAAAGAGTTTTTCTTTGTTTGCCATAAATTACGTTTAATTATTATATAAAGTTGTTTTAAGCTTCCCTTTTCGGGCTACAAAGGTACAAAGTTTTTATTCAAATAGGGCAATTGAATTGTGAAAGAAATAAAAAAACGGTTTTTATTCAAAATTAAATGCACAAAATCGCTCAAGTTGCGCATTTTTTGAGTAACTTTGCACTCGAAATTTGAGAATATTAAAAATATTGTAGTATTTATGGAATCTCTTCAATGGTTGAAAGACCTGTTTACGACCACTGATTCCGTGGCGCATATCACGTTGCTTTACGCCATCGTGATAGCTACTGGTGTCTATCTGGGCAAATTGAAGGTCTTCGGTATTTCTCTCGGTGTAACATTCGTATTGTTTGCCGGTATTTTAGCAGGCCACATCGGCTTTACTGCTCCGACTCCAATCCTGACTTTCGTTCAGGATTTCGGTCTCATACTCTTCGTCTTTATGATTGGTATGCAGGTGGGTCCTGGTTTCTTCGAGAGTTTTGGCTTACAGGGTATCAAACTCAACGGACTGGCAGCGAGTGCCATTCTGCTTAACATCCTCGTGATGTTTGCCTGCTATTACATTTTCTTCGATACCAGCGTGGTAACAAACTTGCCCATGATGGTTGGTACGCTTTATGGTGCTGTTACCAACACCCCAGGACTTGGAGCTGCTAACGAGGCACTGAATACCGTGTTCCCCAATGGCGCCCCTCAGATTGCATCGGCGTATGCCTGTGCTTATCCCCTTGGTGTGCTGGGAATCATAGGTGCTACTATATTAATAAGGTATATATGCAGAGTAAAACTCGAGAAAGAGGAAGAAGAGTTGAAGGCAATGGAGGGTACTAAGACCAACAAGAAGCCCTATAAGATGCATCTGGAGGTTACCAACCAGTATCTGGAGGGTAGAACCATCCTGCAGGTTCACGACTTCCTGAATCGCGATTTCGTATGTTCACGCATTGAGCATGAAGGTGATATCACCATTGCAAACCGTAATACGGAGCTCCATGTGGGTGACAAGATGCTGATTGTGTGCGCAGAAGCCGACCACGAAGCCATTCATGCCTTTATCGGTCCTGTTATTGACATCGATTTGGAGCAGCAACAACAGGAAGAGCCTATGATCTCCAAAGGTGTGCTTATCACCAATCCCAAGATTAATGGTAAAACACTGGCTTCTATGCACTTCTCGAGTGTGCATGGTGTCAACGTTACGCGTGTCACTCGTCATGGCATCGATCTCTTTGCTTCAGCAAGTCTGCCTTTGCAGGTAGGTGATAAAATCAGAGTGGTAGGTCCTGAGGATGCTGTTAACCGTGTGGCTGTTCGCATGGGCAACTCCAGCAACAAGCTGAATGCACCTAATATCGCCACCATCTTTGTGGGCATCTTCCTGGGTCTTATCTTTGGTTCTCTGCCTATTGCGATTCCCGGCATGCCAGTACCTGTAAAACTGGGTTTGGCTGGTGGACCGCTGATTATCGCCATTCTTATTGGTCGTTATGGCTATAAGATCCATCTGGTAACCTATACCACCACATCAGCCAATATGATGTTACGCGAAATAGGATTGGTACTCTTCCTGGCCTCAGTAGGTATCAAGGCAGGTGCAGGGTTCTTCGAAACCGTAGTTGAGGGCGATGGTTTGCTCTATGTACTTACAGGTTTCCTGATTACCATTATACCTATTTTAATAATAGGCCCTATCGCCCGTATGAAGTTCAAGTTCAACTACTTCCTCATCGCAGGTATGATAGCCGGTACCTATACCGATCCCCCCGCACTGGCTTATGCCAACAGCATCTGTTCGAAGGAGGCACCTGCACTAGGATATTCCACGGTTTATCCACTGTCGATGTTCCTACGCATCTTCACGGCACAGATAGTCGTATTGTTCTTCTGCGGATAAGAGGAGATGAAACATTAAAGATTAAGTAATTAAATATTCTGAAACAACAACATGAATAAGTTCAAGCTTCTGCTTTGCAGCATGATGTTGACAAGCGCCTCAGCGGTGATGGCTCAGGGAGCCAAGAACATCCGCATCAGTGAGGTGCTGACCAACAATACTGCTAGCATTCAGGACGAGTTCGGACAGCGTGAGGCATGGATAGAGTTGGAGAATAATTCATTCACCAGCTATAACATCCGTGGTATGTATTTCACCACTGACCCCAGCGTTCTCGACCCTCAGATGAGTGTACCCGATCGCATCAAGCGTATGAGTGTCATCCCCAATGGTGAACCTCGCACGATGATTGGCGGTAGACAGCATCTTGTATTCTTCGGCAACTCGAGCCCTGCTCAGGGAAAGTTGCACCTCTCACTTCCCATTCCTATCTCAGAACCTGTATGGATTGGATTCTACAATGGTAATGCCGTTGACTTGATCGACTCTGTTACAGTGCCTGCGCTTGCCGCTAATCAGAGTTATGCGCGCCACGGCAACAAATGGAGCATCAAGTCACCGGAAAACGTCACCCCTGGTATTGAGAATTTCATCAAGACCGATGAGACCAAGGACGCCAAGCTCAAGCGCGAGGATCCTCATGGCTTCGGTATTACCCTGTTGGCCATGGGTATCGTGTTCTTCTGTCTCGCCGTACTCTTCGTATTCTTCTGGATCTTCGGCTTGATCATGGCTCACCTCGACACGGCTAAGAAGGTTGTCAACACGCAGCCTATCAAACCTATCACAAAGACCGTGGAGATTACCCACGACATTGCCCACGCTACAGGAAATATCCTGCAGGATGGTCTCAAGACAAAGGGTAAAGACAAGGAGGTTTACATCGCTGTTATCTCGATGGCTATCAAGCAGTATCAAGACGATGTACACGATGTGGAGAGTGGTATCATTACCATCAAGTCGCACAATACAAGCTGGGCAGCCCCAAATATCCCTATAGGACCAGGGTTGAAATAGTTTATAGTTTTAAGTTTATAGTTTATAGAAGATGAATAAGTATCAATATAAAGTACAAGGCGTTGATTACGACGTAGAGATAGAAGAAGTAGAGGGCAATGTAGCCAAGGTTAACGTCAACGGCATTCGTTTCGACGTAGAGCTCAAGCAGCCCATCAACCCCACAAGCACGCTGAAGAAGGTACGCGTAGAGGCTCCGAAGCCAGTGGCCCGTCCTTCAGTGGCACCTGCTGCCCCAGCTCCAGCACCCGCTGCAGCTGCTCCTGCCGGTGCTGGCTCTCCTGTAAAGGCACCACTACCTGGCACCATCACCGAGGTGAAAGTCAACGTTGGCGACAAGGTGAATGTGGGCGACGTCGTGCTCGTGCTCGAAGCGATGAAGATGCAGAACAACATCGAGTCTGAATATGCTGGTACCGTTACGGCCATCAACACCAAACCCGGTGAATCAGTAATGGAAGGTGCTGTTCTACTCACCATAGGGTAGTTGATAATTGATAATTGATAATTGACAATTATGGATTTAGGACAGTTTATCATACAAAACTTTCATGAGTTTCTAACTTACACGGCTTTTGCCAATGCCACGGTTGGAAATCTGATCATGATTGCGGTGGGAGCCTTCTTCATCTGGCTCGCCATCAAGAAAGACTTCGAGCCCCTGCTGCTCATCCCTATCGGATTGGGTATCATCTTGGGCAATATCCCCTTCCGTGCTGATGCCGGATTGGAGATTGGTCTTTACGAAGACAACTCAGTACTGAATATTTTCTATCAAGGTGTGCGCCAAGGCTGGTATCCACCACTTATCTTCCTGGGCATTGGTGCCATGACCGACTTTACGGCCCTCTTGGCTAATCCTAAGCTCATGCTGATTGGTGCGTCTGCCCAGTTTGGTATCTTTGGTGCCTACATGGTAGCCTTGGCTATGGGATTCGAGCCCTCACAGGCCGCAGGTATTGCCATCATCGGTGGTGCCGATGGTCCTACAGCCATCTTCCTCAGCTCAAAGCTATCACCCAACCTGATGGGTGCTATCGCCGTTTGTGCTTACAGCTACATGGCTTTGGTACCTGTGATTCAGCCATTCATCATGCGCCTGCTTACCACCAAGAAAGAGCGTGTTATCAAGATGAAGCCTGGTCGCGAGGTATCTCAGACAGAGCGCATCCTGTTCCCGATTATCGGATTGCTGCTTACCACGTTTATCGTACCTTCGGGTCTGCCTCTGCTGGGTATGCTGTTCTTCGGCAACCTGCTGAAGGAGAGTGGCAAGACCACACGCTTGGCCAAGACCGCAGGTTCTTCGCTCAACGATATCGTAGTGATGCTGTTGGGTCTCACCGTAGGCTGCTCTACACAGGCCAGCGAGTTCCTCACCTTCAATACCATCAAGATTTTCGCCCTTGGTGCCATGGCCTTCATGATTGCCACCGCCTCTGGTGTATGCTTCGTGAAGATCATGAACCTCTTCCTGCCAGAAGGCAAGAAGCTGAATCCGCTGATTGGTAACGCTGGTGTAAGTGCTGTGCCAATGGCCGCCCGTATTAGTAATAACCTCGGATTGGAGTACGACCGCCACAACTTCCTGCATGGGTCCCAATGTGGCAGGTGTCATCGGTTCGGCTGTAGCTGCTGGAGCACTCTTAGGATTCCTGTCATGATCGCCAGACCAAAGATAGCCGTAATCGACCCCAATACACTGGCGGCAATGGGATTGAAACAAATCCTTCAAAACGTCATGCCTATCATGACGGTTGATACTTATGGCTCATTTTTGGAACTGCTGTCAAACCAGCCCGACGACTATTTCCACTATTTCGTGTCGATTAATATCGTACTCGAAAACAAGGCTTTCTTTCTGGAACGTCGTCGCAAAACCATTGTGCTCACACTGTCACTCGACACCATGTCGCAACTCTCCGAGTTCCATAGTCTGTGTGTCAACGTACCCGAACATGAGCTAGTGCGCTCGCTTCTGTCGCTCGAACAGCATGCCCACGGTAAGGGTAAAAACCTGCCGCCCATGCCTGCTATACTGCAACAGAAGATACTGACCGACCGCGAAATCGAGGTGATGGCACTCATTGTGCAAGGCTATATCAACAAAGAGATTGCCGAGAGGCTGAATATCAGCATGGCCACCGTCATCACCCATCGCAAGAACATCATGGACAAGTTGGGTATAAAGAGTGTTTCAGCGCTCACTATCTACGCTGTCACCCACGGCTATGTCGACATTAATAAGATTTAAAGAATTGTATGAGATTAGACTTTGAAAATGCTTACGCCGACGTCATCAGTTTCGACTGTGGCACTGAGGTAAAGGAATACCACGCGATGATCCACGTTGCCGAGTCACGCTTGCCATACGCCAAGCAGCTCGAAGCCGTGATCAATGCCTATCATGCCCTGCTCAGCAAGTGGCCCGACACGCAAGCCGTTTTTAAGCGCTATTTCCTAAGCGATGCCGCCAATCAGGCCGACGAAGTCATCGTGGCCGATGTCACCGATTGCGCCAAGAGCATCATCCAGCAGGCGCCCCTCGACGGCACCAAGATTGCCCTGTGGGTATATCTGATGAGCAATGTGCAAACCAGCCTTACGAAGAGCGGCCTTTACCAGGTGAGTCATGGCGAGTTCCGCCACCTCTATAATGCCTCAGCCCACAATCTTGCAGCTAATTCCGAGTATCAGATGCGATTACTCTTCAATGAGTATATCATGCAACTGGCCGAAGAAGGCTGTACGCTGTCAGAAAACTGCATCCGCACGTGGCTTTTCGTCAACGATATCGACCTCAACTATGGTGGTGTGGTTCGCGCCCGCAATCAGGTATTCTTTACCCAGGGCCTTACCGTCCATACCCATTTCATCGCCTCTACAGGCATCGGTGGTCGCCAGCAAGATCCTAATGTACTCTCACAGATGGACAACTACGCCATCGCCGGCATCCGTCCAGAGCAGATTCATTACCTCTACGCCCCTACCCATCTCAATCGCACCAGCGATTATGGTGTAAGCTTCGAGCGCGGCACGTATATCGACTATGCCGATCGTCGCCATGTGTTTATCTCTGGTACCGCTTCTATCAACAATAAGGGTGAAATCATGTTCCCTAAGGATGTAGAGAAGCAAACCCATCGCATATGGGAAAATGTGGAGGCCTTGCTGAAAGAGGCCGACTGCACCTATGATAATGTGGTCGAAATGGTTGTTTATCTGCGCGATGTGGCCGACTATGAGGTAGTGCGTGCTTTATACGAGGAGCGCTTCCCCGACAAGCCATTTGTCATCGTCAACGCTCCCGTTTGTCGCCCAGGCTGGCTTGTAGAGATGGAGTGCATGGCACTGAAAGCTGTCAATAACCCAGATTTACCTATGTTTTAGTATATGAACGAGAAGAGCAATCAGCAGGATAGTCTGCAATTTGAGTTGCCACAGGAAGTGGCTCAGGGAGAATACGCCAATTTTGCCATTATCACCCACTCAAGTAGTGACTTTATTATCGACTTCGCCCGGGTGCTGCCTGGCTTGCCAAAGGCCAAGGTAAAGAGTCGCGTCATTCTGGCACCAGAGCATGCCAAGCGGTTGCTGGCTGCCCTGCAGGAAAACATCATGCGCTATGAGAAGGAGTTCGGTCCCATTCGTATTCCAGGACAAGAACCCCCGACAATAGCCCCCTTCAACCTGCCCAAAGGTGAAGCATAAATGGAATGACAGAACAGGTTAAGTCGAAAAATGTAGCATTGGCACTATCGAGCGGTGGTGCAAGAGGATTGGCGCATATCGGTGCCATCGAAGAACTCGAGGCGCATGGCTACCATATCAGTTCGATTGCCGGATGCTCCATGGGCGCCCTTATTGGCGGAGTCTATGCTGCAGGCAAACTGGAAGAATTCCGAGAGTGGATGAAAACCATCGACAGGAAAAAGATGTTGGAATTGACAGATTTCTCACTTTCGTTGAATCATCTGGTAAAAGGAAAACGTATTATCGAGGCCATTATGGAGTTTGTGCCCGATGTAGCCATCGAAGACTTGCCTATCCCCTACTGCGCTGTCGCCACTGATCTGAAAGCAGGAAAAGAGGTTGTGTTTAACAAGGGTAGTCTGTTTGAGGCCATCCGTGCCAGTATCTCCTTGCCTTCTTTTTATGCACCAGTAGAGCGTGATGACATGATACTGATAGACGGTGGCGTGGTGAATCCCATCCCCCTAAACCGCGTAAAACGCCATGCTGGCGATATCTTGGCAGGCATCGATGTGAGTGGCCACGATTACAAATCGCAATGGGAGGAAATGCGCAGACTTTCTGAATGGCAAAAAAACGACAAATCGCTGAAAGCAAAGATTCTCGACAAGTTGATTCCCGACAATCTGGAGTTTAACTATTTAACGATGTTGACGCGCACCAGTTCGCTGATGATCCGACAGAATTCCATTCTCATGACAAAGTTGATGAAGCCAGAGATGCTCGCAGATATCCAGATGAACCGTTATGGCACATTCGATTTCGACAAGTCAGAAAAAATCATCGCCATAGGGCGCCTAAAAACATCCCTCGCCATCAGCAAATACGAACATGGCATAAAGTAACAAAAATAAATCCCTGCCGATTGGCAGGGATTTATTATATTAGATCGAGCTCTACTGGGCAGTGGTCGCTGCCAAAGATATCAGTATGGATCTTGGCATCGGCAAGGCGCTCGCGCAATCTGTCGGAGATGACGAAATAATCGATACGCCAACCGGCATTCTTCTGGCGCGCCTGGAAACGGTAAGACCACCAGGAATATTTCACCTCGTCGGGATACTTAAAGCGGAAGCTGTCAGTAAAGCCGCAGGCCAACAAATCGGTAAACTTCTCGCGCTCCTCATCGGTAAAGCCTGCATTATGGCGATTGCTCTTAGGATTCTTGATATCTATCTCCTGATGGGCTACATTCAAGTCGCCACAAAGAATCACAGGTTTCTGGGCATCGAGGCGCTTGAGGTAAGCACGGAAGGCATCCTCCCACGACATGCGATATTCTAAACGCTTCAAGCCATCCTGAGAATTAGGTGTGTAACAACAAACCAAATAGAAATCGGGCATTTCGAGCGTTACCACACGGCCTTCATGGTCGTGAAGATCGATGCCAATACCGTATTCAACATTCAGAGGCTTGTGCTTGGTAAATATCGCTGTACCAGAATAACCTTTCTTATCGGCATAATTCCAGTAACTATCGTAGCCATCGAAAGAGAGATCGAGTTGACCTTCCTGCATCTTCGTTTCCTGAAGGCAGAAGAAATCTGCATCCAGGGATTTGAAGATATCACTGAAGCCCTTAGCCTCACAAGCCCGGAGGCCGTTTACATTCCAACTAACAAATTTCATTAGAACTTTGCCATTTTGATGGCGACTACAGCACATTCATCGCCCTTATTGCCTAAGCGACCGCCTGCACGATCTTTTGCCTGCTGCATGTCGTTGGTAGTGAGCAGACCAAAGATGACCGGGATATTGCTGGTGGCATTCAAACGGGCAATACCCTCGGTGACACCCTGACAGATATAGTCGAAATGAGGTGTCTCGCCACGAATCACACTACCCAGAATGATGATGGCATCGTAACCATCATTGAGTGTCATCTGACGGGCACCGTAAATAAGCTCGAATGAACCAGGTACAGTCTTTACGTGGATATTCTCAGGCAGTGCGCCATGCTTTTCGAGCGTAGAAACACAACCGTCGAGCAAGGCGCCTGTAATCTCAGGATTCCATTCTGCCACTACCACACCGAACGTCATATTCGATGCATCGGGCACTTTGGCAAGATCGTACTCAGAAAGATTTTTTGTAGCCATTGTCGTCAACCATCAATTACTTAGCAGCAGAAACACGCTCGATATAGGCGTCGATAGTCTGGAAAGCCATTGAGTTGAAGTACTTCTCCTTAACAGTCTGATAAAGCTTCAGCGCCTCATCGTTCTTACCCTGACTCTCGAGAATCTCACCTGCCTGGATAAGGAATGTAGGAGAAAGTGAGTTATTATCAGCCTTCTCTGCAGCCTTCTTCAGGTGAGAAACGGCCTTATCCAATTGGTTGAGGTGAGCATAGGCATTACCCAGAGCGCCCTCAGCTGCTGGAGAAATCATCTGATCGTCGGAACCATCGTAGTTCTCAAGGAACTTCACTGCATCCTCCCACTTGTCGAGCTTAGCATAGCAAAGTCCGGCATAGAGGTTAGCCAGGTTACCAGCTGCTGTGCTGCTGTACTCATCAGCCAACTTTACAAAGCCCTTGAAGCTTGCGCTGTCGCCATTGAGTGCCTTCTCGAAATCGGCAGCTGCAAAATACTCCTGACCCTTGGCAATAGCCGTGCTGGCATTAATCTCCTTAGGACCAGATACATAAGTCGTATAAAGAATTACACCTGCGATGATAACAACGATTGCAATCACCGCACCAATAATTGCCTTCTTATACTTCAGGAAGAAGGCTTCACTCTGATTCAGGCTTTCCTCCATTGTAGGAGCGGCCTGCTGTTGTTTTGTTGTATTTGCCATTATTATTTTTGATGTTAAATTCGAAAATTTAATGCTTGAACCTCGCCTTTTGGCGAATTCGGCTGCAAAATTACTCAAAATCTTGCAGATAGTGAAATTTATTGCAGACTTTTTTCGTTTTTGAGTGATAAAAGACGTAACTTTGCACCAAATTTAAGCGATGATTCTAGAAAAGCTATCTGTCATCAACTATAAAAACATTGCTTCGGCCACTTTAGAGCTGTCGCCGAAGATCAATTGCTTCATTGGTCAGAACGGTGTAGGGAAGACCAATGTGCTTGATGCCATCTATTTTCTTTCCTTCTGTCGTTCAGCCAATAACCCCATTGACTCTCAGGTGATTATGCACGGACAGGAGTTCTTTATGCTGGAGGGATTTTATAGTGAAGAGTTGAAAGTGGATAGCTATGATTACCACATCTCGTGCGGTTTGAAAAGGGGAACCAAGAAGCACTTTAAGCGTAATAAGAAGGAATACAAGCGACTATCGGAACATATCGGACTGATTCCCGTGGTGGTAGTGGCGCCATCCGACACGCTGCTGATTGACGGGGGGAGCGAAGAGCGCAGAAGACTGATGGATCTGGTGATCTCGCAATACGACAGAAGTTACATCGAGTCGATGAATCGCTACAACAAGGCACTCCAGCAGCGAAACGTGCTGTTAAAGCAAGAAGCAGAGCCTGATATAGAGGTGATAAGCCTATTTGAGGAGCAGATGGCCGAAGAGGGCGAAAAAATCTACAAGCTGCGAAAAGCATTCGTAGAAGAGCTTATCCCCATCTTCCAACGTATTCACGAAACCATTTCAGAGAATCGGGAACAGGTATCGCTGAATTATGTATCGCATTGTCAGCGTGGCCCTCTGTTGGAGGTGATTCAGCGCGACCGGTTTAAAGACCGTGCCCTGGGCTATTCCTTGCACGGTATCCATCGCGACGATCTGGAATTCATGCTAGGTGGGCATCCTATGAAGCGCGAAGGAAGCCAGGGACAGAACAAAACATTCGTCATCGCCCTGAAGCTGGCACAATTCGACTTCCTGAAACGTACCAATTCAAGAACCACTCCCCTACTCTTGCTTGATGACATCTTTGACAAACTGGATGCCAGACGGGTAGAGCAAATCGTAAAGCTCGTAGCAGGCGACGACTTCGGACAGATATTCATTACCGACACCAACAGAGATCATCTGGACCAGATTCTGTCAGCCTCATCCCACGATTATAAGATATTTCATGTAGATAACGGAGAAATTGTTTAAGAGAGACGTCATACAAATAAAAGACCTGATTCTGAAGAATCTGCGTGCGCAAGGGCTGGAAACGCCTTTGCTGCAGAAGCGCTTGATTGATTCATGGCAGGAAGTAGCAGGAGAGATGATTGCAGGCTATACGGAAAATGTGTATATCCGCAATCAGACGCTCTACGTAAAATTGTCGAGCCCGGCTTTAAGGGCCGACCTCTCTATGATGCGCAAAGAAATGGTACAACGACTGAATGCCCATGTGGGTACGCAGGTGATTGTTGATATCAAATATTGCTAGACGACCTCATCGACAGGCATATCGTACGCCTCTACAGGCACACTTTCCACTTTCTGATAATCAAAACAAACACCAATGGTTCTCACATTGGGGACTGTCCCCATCGTGCGAAGGAAGCGGTCGTAATAGCCCTTGCCCCGACCTAGTCGATGCCCCTCGGTATCGAAAGCCACACCTGGCACCAAAGCAATATCGATTTGGGCGAAATCAGTAAAGCGTTCACCCACGGGTTCCATAATATGATAAGCACCCTCCTCTAAATCCTGAGCACCTGTATAAACACGAAGTTCCATCTGCGTTTCGTCGATGACCTTTGGCAATAAAACGGTCTTCCCCTCTGCCACGAGGTCATCAAGGAGTTGATGGGTATAAACCTCATCGGGCAAGGAATAATAACACAAGATAACCTTTGCCTCATGCAGCTTTTCCCTAAGACGCATGATAACAGGTAGCGACAATTCACAGAGTTGTTGCTGAGTGAATTGTCGCTTGAGCGTATTGATGTGTTGTCGGAGCTCAGATTTTAGCATAGGCTATCCGCTTGTCTTTGGATGGTTTGGCAGGTGCCTGTGGGAAAGCGGCATTTTCTTTAAACAGTCGAAGTGTTTCCTTAATAGCAGGATCATCCTGATTGATATACTCCGTCCAAGCCTGTTCGCTATGAATATTGTAAATGATACGGCTTACCAGAAAACGCTCTAACAGCTTATGAGACTTCTGAATCATCAGATTACGACGCTTCAAGCCATTCTTATCAGCAAACGAGGCGAACTGTTCAACGATATCCTGACGTTTCAGATAGGCTTCCATCTCCTTCACTTCATCCATACCGCTCAGTTTTTGTCTGTTGGCATCGGTATAGTTGAAAGCAAACTGAAGAATCAGTCCACTCATGGATGCCTCTTTATAATAAGAGGTCATATTGAGCGTATCTTCTGGAATAAAGATATCAGGCGTAATACCACCACCACCGTAAACCACACGGCCATTATTGGTATGATACTCAGGCCCCGTATGTTTGATACTATCCTGCGAGAAGAACTCACCATGCTGATAACGGGTTACGAAATCATCCTCATAGCGATTGCCATCGGAATATGGTTTCTGAATGCAACGACCTGAGGGCGTATAATAACGGGCTATCGTCAAACGAATCATCGAATGGTCGCTAAACTCCATCGGTTTCTGTACCAGACCCTTGCCAAACGAACGACGACCGATAATCGTACCACGGTCATTATCCTGAATGGCACCAGCAAGAATCTCGGAGGCAGAAGCAGAACCCTCATCCACCAAAACCACCAAAGGAATCTGTTGATAAGACCCACGTCCGTCAGAGCGGAATTCCTGTCGTGGGAAAGCACGTCCCTGGGTATAAACGATGAGTTGTCCCTTCGACAAGAATTCATTGGCAATCTGTACGGCAGATTCCAAATAACCTCCAGTATTGCTGCGAAGGTCGATGACAAGACTGCTAAAGCTCTGTTGTGCCAATTTGGCAAGTGCAATCAATAATTCAGGATAGGTGTTCTCACCAAAATTCTTCAGCTTGATATATCCGGTTTCATCGTTGAGCATATAGCAAGACGTGACACTCTTCGTAGGAATCTCACCACGCGTAATGGTGATATGGCGCACCTTTTTCTCCCCATAACGGATAATGCCTAATTTCACCTTGGTATCCTTTGGTCCCTTCAAACGATGCATCGCCTCCTCGTTGGTACAGATTTTACCAACGAAAGAGGAATCGTCTACCTCAACGATCTTGTCACCAGCCAGTACACCAGCCCGCTCCGCAGGACCGTTGCCAATCACATTCTGTACACGGATGGTATCCTGACGAATCACAAACTCGATACCGATACCAAAGAAAGAACCACGCAAGTCATCATTCGCAATCTCGCCCTCACGTGCCGTGATATAAACCGAGTGAGGATCCAACTCTGAAAGAATCTGGGGCATGGCTTTCTCTACGAGATCATTGATATTCACCGTGTCAACATACTGATCGTCGATGATATGCAACAGATTATTGAGTTTGTTACCACTCGAATTAATGATATTCAATCTATTGCCAGAGAAGTGATTGGCATAGAAAGTGCCCACGAAGATACCGATGACCATACAAACGGCCATCCACAAAGGCACAAAACGATTCGACTTATTCTTACTCATCAGATGATTTACGATTTACGAATTTACAATTTATGAATTTACTTCCATATAGATGACCTCAATACCTGCACGTTCCAAGAGATCGATACCATCAGTCAAGCGGTATTTCTCACCATAGACCACACGCTTGATGCCAGCCTGGATAATTAGTTTTGCACATTCGATACAAGGAGAAGCTGTGATATAGATCGTAGCCCCATCGCTGTTATTATTGCTACGGGCCAACTTTGTTATCGCATTCGCCTCAGCATGGAGAACATAGGGTTTGGTGACATTATTGTCATCCTCGCACACATTCTCAAATCCGCTAGGCGTACCGTTATAACCATCGCTGATAATCATCTTGTCCTTCACCACCAAGGCACCCACCTGGCGACGCTGACAATATGAGTTTTCAGCCCATATACGCGCCATTCTAAGATAGCGCTCATCTAATTTCCGCTGCTTCTCGGTCATTTCTATTTCTTTCTTTTGATTGCATTTCGTTTCAAGAGCGCATCAATCGTGGGTTCTGAACCCTTGAAGCGCTTATAGAGTACCATCGGATTTTCCGTGCCTCCCTTTGAGAGGATATGCTCACGGAAACGGTTGGCAATCTCGCGATTAAAGATACCATGTTTCTTGAACACGGCAAAGGCATCGGCATCGAGCACCTCAGCCCACTTATAACTATAATAGCCTGCTGCATAACCACCTGCCATGATATGAGAGAACTGTACCGTCATGCAAGTATCTGGTAACTGAGGCATAATCATCGCCTTCTCCCAAGCCTTCTTTTCGAAGCTGATAATATCATCATCAAACGCTGTCTTCTTGGTGTAATAGGCCATATCAAGCAGCCCGAAACTTACCTGACGCATACAAGCATAGGCAACATTGAAATTACGGCTGCGCACGATGCGGTCGATAAGTTCATCGGGCAAAGGTTCCCCCGTCTGATAGTGGAAGGCAAACGTGCGCAAGAATTCTTTCTCGGTGGAAAAATTCTCCATGAACTGCGAGGGGAGTTCCACAAAATCCCACCACACATTGGTACCGCTCAGACTCTCGAAACGGGTATTGGCAAACATACCATGCAAGGAGTGACCAAACTCATGCAAGAAAGTCTCTACCTCGCTCAATGTCAACAAGGCAGGCTTTTCTTCGGTAGGTTTCGTCAGATTCATCACCACGCTGACATGAGGTCTAATATTCTTGCAGTTATCTGGGCCGAAGGGTTTCTTCGTGTCGATGCGCTCCATCCACTGGCTCTGATATTCAGTCATCCATGCCCCACCCTGCTTACCTTTACGAGGATGGAAGTCGGCATAAAAGACAGCGAGATAGGAGCCGTCCTGATCAAAGACTTCGTAGGCCTTTACATCGGGATGATAGACGGGGATATCCTTATTTTCCTTAAAGGTGATGCCATACAGGCGATTGGCCAATCCAAACACGCCATCGATAACCTTCGACAACTCAAAATAAGGTCTGAGCATCTCAGCATCGATATTATATTTCTCAAGCTGTAGCTTATGAGAATAGTAGCTGAAATCCCAAGGCTCCAATTTGAAGGCCTTGCCCTCCAATTTACGGGCCATTTTTTCAATAGCAGCAACTTCCTTGATAGCTGTAGGCTTATAGGCATCGATCAGATCATTGAGGAGCTTATAAACATTCCGCACATTACCAGCCATACGATGCTTCAATACATAGTCAGCATACGTTTGATGCCCCAGCAATTGTGCCAACTCCCTCCGGAGATTGATGAGTCGTTTGCAGATTTCGATATTATTCTCCGTATTATCATGCGTACACTCCGTATTCTTCGCCATGTACAACTGCTGCCGAAGTTCACGATTGGTGGCATAAGTCATAAAAGGAGAATAACTGGGGAAATCGAGTGTAAAGATCCAGCCCTCCTTTTCTTGCTCTTTCGCAGCCAAGGCAGCAGCTTCGCGAGCAGTATCGGGCAATCCCTCCAATTGCGATTCGTCGGTAATATGAAGTGTATAGGCTTTATTTTCCTTCAACAGATTCTGCGAGCGAAGCCTCTTCCGTTAACTGACGAAGGCGCTCCTTGCCTGCAGCATCCAACAAAGCACCGCTACGTACAAACCCATCATAGCAATTATCGAGCAGCATCTTTTCCTCTGGTGTCAACTTGCGATGATGACGGTGTACATATTTGATACGTTCGAAAAGGCGCTCATTCAAACGGATATCATTAGCATGTTTTGTAAGAATAGGA
Organism: uncultured Prevotella sp.; assembly: GCA_905234145.1. Classification (GTDB taxonomy): domain Bacteria; phylum Bacteroidota; class Bacteroidia; order Bacteroidales; family Bacteroidaceae; genus Prevotella. The sequence continues at coordinate 60,797 of CAJOGK010000015.1, forward strand.
CTCATCTTCTGCGCCAAGGCATCCATCTCATCATTCGTCTCAGCAGACAAGAGATTAAAGAAAACGGTAGACACACGACTTAACAGGTCGTAATAGCCTTCACCGTCTTTTTCGTCATCCACATTAATGATGGTATTGTCGAATGTGGGTTTTTCGGGATTATTGATAATCTTTTCTATCTGTTCGTCGTCACGACGGATACCCTCAAGCATCGCCTCCTCATAATCTTCCAGGCGGATACGGTCAAAGGGCGCTGTGTCGTGCAGCGTCTTATATGGCTCAAAAAACGGATTCTTTCTTTCTTTATCTATGCTCATAATCATTTCAAGTCTATTCGGATGGCAAAGGTACGACAAAAATCCGATATCAACATGCTTTTTGCATTAAAAAAATCAAAATGGGGTAGAATTGTATTTACATCGATGCCGAGAGTAAGCGTTCCAGTTGCGGAATCTCTATTTTTCCTCTGCTCAGAACAACCAGACCATTATGTTGCATCTGATTCAAGACGCCTGACACATTCAGTCGACTGTCATTCACTTCATCAGCCAAACGCGTCATCAGAATATGAAACACCTTATGCCCTGCGGGATAGGCACAATGGCTGACAAAAAAGCGCACAATTCGCTCAGTGAGTGTCTGAGGCACTTTCGCCCAGGTTTGTCGTAACTGTTTCTGGGTCTGTGTTGCAAAACTATTCATCATGTTCAGACGGAACACGAGGAATTCTTCTAAGAGTTGGACAATCTCTTCCTTATCAATCGTCAGGAAGTTCACATCCGTAGCAGCAATATAATCATGTGTGTAGCGCTGATGATAGCCGAAAATACTTTCCAACTGGAATAGATATGGTGCAGAGATCTGTTCTTCTACGGTGTAGCCATAATCATCGGCATAGCTCTGAATCTTTACTGCACCATTTATCAAGAAAAAGAGTTGCGAACTACTATCACCAGCTTTTACAATCGTCTTGCCCGCAGTAACCTTCAGGAATCCGAAACGTGTATGACCAGCCACAATCTCAAGATCGTCGCGACTCATACCCTGAAACAAAGGAAACTGAAGCAGTTTATCGTAAATCTGAAGTGTACGCATGGCTTATTGCTCTATTTTATCCTTCAGTGAAGGTGTATACCATACTGCATTCTTGCCGTCTTTATCGCTATAAATCAAATACGCCATCAATTCCGGATGACGGGAAAGCACTTGCTGGGCTTTTTCCAGTCCCATCACCATAAACGAAGTGGCATAGGCATCGGCCATAGCACAACTATTGGCAATAACCGTCGCAGAAAGGATGTTGTGCTGGACAGGGTAGCCCGTCTTGGGGTCGATGGTATGGGCATAGCGTTTACCGTCTTTATAATAGAAATTGCGATAATTGCCGCTCGTAGCCATCGCTTTATCGGTGACATTCAGAACCGACTGCAACTCATAACTCGTATTCAGAGGATCTTCCGTGGGTTTGGTAACACCTATCTTCCAAGGCAGGCGCTTTTCGTTCACACCACTCGTCACGATCTCACCACCGATCTCTACCATAAAATTCTTCACACCACGACTTCTGAGAAATTTGGCCACGACATCACTACCATAACCTTTAGCGATGGCAGAACAATCGAGCATGATACGAGGGTCTTTCTTCTTTATATAGCCACCGTCGTAAAACACCTTCTGGTAGCCTATTATCTTTCTCAAACTATCCACCTGGAACTTGGTTGGATGCTGACCATTCTTAAAGCCGAATCCCCAGGCATTGACCAGAGGGGCCACGGTAATATCAAAAGCGCCATCGGTGTCGTCGGATATCAGCATGGCCAGATTAAACACATCCATGAACATCGTATCGGGCTTCACTTGCTGATTCTGGTTAATGGCCGTAATAATGGATTGCTCATTAAAAGGCGACAACGAATAATCCACCTTTATCAACTCTGCCTTAATGCTCTGTGTTAAATCAGAATCGCATTGATAAGTTACATGATAGCCTGTGCCGAATATCAAGTCGGCACTTTTATGATAAGGTATCGATTGCTGCTGACGGATAATAAGGATGGTTCCGACGATAAGAAACACCAAGAATGGTATTTTCCACAGGAGTGACTTATCTTTCATATATCGATAATCACATTAAAGGTTCCACCAAGACGCGTATCGCCATATTTACCATAGCCAGGAACATACCATGTATTGCCGAAATCGCCTTCCTCGGAATGCGATAAACGACGTTTATACCTGACACTCCAACCTAAATGCAAAGGGCCGAAAATCTTGGCATCTAAGCCAAGTACGACTTCCAGCCAATGATGCTTACAAGGCGCACCCATAATCTCATAGGAAACAGGCCAGAGCCATGTAGGATCAGAGAATTCTGGCCGGAAGATATCCACCTTATAGGATGTAAAAGCATAACGGATACCACCATAGAGACGATTTTTGCCATGCTTGTCTTTTAGGAGATTCCGATCAATACCTACCCTGAAATAGGGGGCAGAAGTCTTGTACGCAATCTGCGTAGCTTCTTCCATGTGATCGGCCTTACCATAGCCCAATTCAACGATAGGGAACCATTCATCGTGAAGATTGATACGTAACGCACCTTCGTATTGACCTGCATCAGACAAGAGCAATAAGCCTGCACCCACAAGGTCGAACGAAACGGCAAAACCACGGAACACAGGAATGGAGTCCTTCTGGAATGTGAAGAACTTGACCTGTGCCGAAGATGCCAATGAGACCATCAGCAACAGCACAACTGCAACTAGCTTATATGTGCATGCGGAAATGTACCGTCTCATAATTGTAATCAATAGAAGGATTAATTATCACGATCGAATCGATATAATGGTGAGTGCACTTCAAATCTGTTATCGTGTGGAAGAAAGCTGAGTTACAGTCCACAGATTCAAAATGCGGGTGATCTTCCTTTTTGATCCAAACCGTATCTGTTACACGTGCTTGAACGCTCACAAGATCGAAACAAAACACCAATATGTCCTCTGGATGGCTTTGGCTCACTTGCAAGTGGAACTGGCTAAGGCCAGTACCTTTATTCAGCAATACTTGTTCACCATTGGCATTAGTGGTGAAGACAGACAATGTATCAAGCATCTTCACATTCTGACCTGTACTATCGCATACCTCGTATAATGATTCTACAAGGCTATTCACAGGACAGTCAATCGAAGAACATGCTGCCAGCATCAACGTGAGTAACAGATATGGGAGTCGCTTCATATCGTCTCTTCTATTTGGTAATCATTACGTCCGCTCGACGATCGGCTAATCAAATCGCCCAAGAATCCTGTTAGGAACAGCTGGGTTCCCATCAGCATCATGGTCAGGGCAATGTAGAAGAAAGGCGAATCGGTTACCAGTCGCTGAGGAATATGATGAGCCAAGCACCACAGTTTATCGGCACCTATCCATACAGCTGCTACGAATCCGATAAAGAACATCACAGTGCCCAGGAATCCGAACACGTGCATGGGTTTCTTGCCAAACGTAGAAAGGAACCAAAGTGTCAGCAAGTCGAGGTAGCCGTTTACAAAACGGTTCAGGCCCATAAACTTCGATGAGCCATACTTACGAGCCTGATGCTGAACCACCTTTTCACCAATCTTGTCAAAACCTGCATTCTTGGCCAGATAGGGAATATAGCGGTGCATCTCACCATAAACCTCGATATTCTTAACCACAGCCTTACGATAAGCCTTCAAACCACAGTTGAAATCGTGCAGGTTTTTGATACCACTGATTTTACGGGCTGTCGCATTAAACAACTTTGTGGGGATGGTTTTCGAAATTGGGTCATAGCGCTTCTGTTTGTAACCGCTTACCAAGTCGTAACCATCTTCTTTAATCATACGGTACAATTCAGGAATTTCATCTGGAGAATCCTGCAAGTCAGCATCCATTGTAATCACCACATCACCCTGAGCCTGCTCAAAACCACAGTAAAGGGCGGGGCTCTTACCATAATTGCGACGGAACTTAATGCCCTTCACAACATCTGGCTGCTTTTTATTCAGTTCTGAAATGATTTCCCAAGAACGGTCGGTAGAACCGTCATTGATAAAAATCACCTCATAAGAGAAACCATTCTCTTTCATCACACGCTCTATCCAGGCGTAGAGCTCAGGAATCGATTCGTCCTCATTATAAAGAGGTATAACAACTGATATATCCATCTAGATATTTACGATTTACTGATTTACGATTTTCGATTTATTGCGTTGCATGATTAAGCTGATGGGTAAACCCAGTATAAAGCCTAGCGATATATTGAGCGTCAGCATATTAAGTGCATAATCGATGGGGCGAGTAGCCGACATCTCTCTCAGACTTTCATCCATCACCTCTGTCATGCCATATTGTTTGAGCACCTGCTGTGTTTCTTCTGCGGATATCATTTTCGAGAATTGGTTCAATAAATAGCCATTATCGATGAAGGCAAAATACAGGTACTGAGCGATGGCAAACAAGACCCCGGCATAGAAAAAGACAAAGACGGTATAGGCATAAGCTCTTTTGAAAGAAATAATGCCTTCACGACCATAATCACGGAATTTCCCTAAACGGTCGCCTACAAAGAAAGGGGTATATACCATCAGCAAGATTGCCACCATCCCTAATAGCTGATTGGTTACACCTATTATATATAAAGAGAAAGTAGCCACCCAGAGTATAGCCAGAAAGGCGCCATCTTGGCGAGCAAATGCTTTTAATTGTATGTATTCTGGTGCTGTCATTTTTAACATTTTACGATTTCAAAGTGCAAAATTACGCATTTTCCTGCACATAACGGGGGCTTTCTCTGAAAAAATAGTTAAAATCGACAAACTTTTCACTTTTCACTTTTCTCTTTTCACTTTTTTATTGTACCTTTGCACCCGCTTTTCAAGCAAAAGCGTTCTTTTTCAACACGGGCAAGTCCTGTACGGCCAGCTCCCTTTGAATCCCCCAGGGTGGGAACGCAGCAAGGGTATTAGGTTGTAGCGGCGCGATGCAGGTAGCTTGCCCACCCGCCTCTTTAGCTCAGTTGGCCAGAGCACGTGATTTGTAATCTCGGGGTCGTTGGTTCGAATCCGACAAGAGGCTCTACTTATAAAATTCCCGTATCTTACTGATATATTTTTCACCAACAGCTCTACCTTGTTCATAAACAAGGCGCATCTGGTTTGGATCATGCGAGATATGACCAATGGGTATTTTGCTTTCAGGTCGTATCACTAAGCATCGCCCCTCTCGCTCTGCCTGAGCCACAAACTCCAGTTGATGATTATACATGATATGCCGCTTATCCATCGCCTCAATCATCTTCGGATAATGACGTAACGAAAGGCGCATCAAGGGCATCAAACGGTTATGGGCCTTCTGATAGCCCAATGGTTGCGTAAGTATCACAACGTTACGAGTATACCCTAACGACTCAAAATAGGCTAAGGGTATCGAGTCGGCAACACCGCCATCCAACAATTTATAACCTTCAAGTTCTACAATCTTCGAAACCAGAGGCATCGAGGCCGAAGCCCTGATCCAGTCGTATGTTTCATCGCTCGTTTCCTTCAGCTCCTTATAAACAGGTTGGCCTGTTTCTACATCGGTACAAACCACATAAAACACCATCGGATTCTGATTAAATGCAGCATCATCGAAAATATCCAATTGGTGAGGCATCGTATGATAACCAAATTCTGCATTGAAATAATTACCCGTTGTAAGTAGTGACTTGGTTCCACTATAACGGGAATCTTTGGCAAATCGGGTATTATATCTGATGGCACGTCCTATCTGGCGCGACTTGATATTACAACCAAAAGCAGCACCCGCAGAAACACCAATCAAGCCATCGGGCCATACGTCGTGCTCCATCATCACATCGGTGACACCTGCCGTCCATAATCCGCGCATGGCACCACCCTCTAAGACCAAACCTTGTTTCTCTCTTTTCATTTATGTCAAATCTTGCATGCAAAATTAAGCATTTTATTTCAAAAATTTGGGAGAAATCAAAAAAATACTTACTTTTGCGCCACAAAATTTAAGTAAAATGAACAAAAAAGTAATTATTCTATGTCTAAGCATGTGCTTCTGCTGCGGTAATTTGATGGCGCAGGATGCACAATCCCGTTCTTCGTATATACAAGCATTCAATGATTATACCAGCAAGGGCCAGATAAGAGAAGGTGTTGAATCTGCCATCAAGGCTGCACCTCTTTATTATAAAGGCAACAACTATCAAGAAGCTTTCGACTTGCTGCGTCATGTAGATCAGACAATCTCCACAAGCAGGATTTCTTCTGACGAAGCTGCTGCCTTGCACTACTTGGTCTCAAAGGAGCGCCTGCAGATGTATATTAAGATGAGAAGAAACGAAGGTGCCAGAGATCAACTTAACATCATGTATAATTTGGCCAATCGATCTGGCAATGAAAATGTAAAGAACGATTTTCTCTATATCAAAGCCATCTATCACTATACGTTCGGACAAAATGAAAAAGGAGACGCTGTTTTCAAGGAGATGGCCGACAAGTTGACCGCCAGTAAGGAGTACGATAAGGTGGAAGAAGTTTACAAGACTTTGATAGCCAATGGCCGCAAAAGCAATAATGCCAGTATGGTGGATCAGTCGTACAGCAACTATCTGGCTTGGAAAGATTCCACGAATGCACTGAAGCACGCTGACGAAATCGAGGCACTCAAGAAACAGATTGCCGACAATGAGGCCACGATTGCCGATAAAGACAGTTCGCTGTCTGCCCGCTCGGCTGTTATCGTGGGGATCTGTATTCTGGCAGGTGCACTTGCTGCAGCATTGGTTATTGGCGCTATCATCCTGATGCGCTACATCCTCCTGACACGCAAACAGAAGAATCTCATCAAATTGGCTAACGACAACAATGCGCTGAAGGCTAAGTTTATCAGCAACATTTCTTCTCAGCTGGAGCCTACCTTCCAAAAACTCGACAAGAGCATTCCAGAAGTTCAGGCCCTGCTCACATTTTCAGACCACATCCAGACATTATCAACACTCGAGAACTCTTCAGATGCCGTTGAGACAGAAGAAACACCAATACTTCCATTATGCGAGGAACTTATGAACTTGATTAAAAACAAGGTGAAGCCCAACGTTAACTTAACAGTTAATGCGCCCAAAACGGCTATTAATATTAATAAGGAGTACGTTTCTCATATTATAACCCACTTGCTAGGCAATGCAGCCATTTATACACCTAAAGGCGGCAACATCTGGCTTGATGTCAAGAAGCGCAGTCCTCATACCTATCAGATTATGGTATCCGACACTGGTTGTGGCATCCCAGAAGAGAAACGTGAGGATATATTCAAACCCTTCCTTGAAATTCGCGACCTGACCCAAGGCGATGGTCTCGGACTCCCCATTTGCAAACAAATGGCACTGAAGATGAATGGCGATCTGAACATCGATCCACAATTCACCAAAGGTACACGTTTTGTACTAGAGCTACACGTATAATAATAGGTAGCTTACTAGTCGGTAGGGAACACCTGCTCAACGAGTCTGACAAACTCACGATAAGCTTCAGTATCGCTCAATGGGGCGAGACTGACAGCTAGTTGGTGGTAATACCAAGAATGCCTGGCAGGATTTTTTTCATTAAAACGCTCCCACACGCTATTGCCTTGCTCACGAAAATTAGCCGCCATGGCACGCATATTCGACAGTTTATCACCTAAGGCCACAATCTGCACGTCGCGACCCGAAGTGGCCAACCTGTCGATTGCGGCCTGTTTACGATATGTCCAGCTCTCTACGTGGCTCAACCCTTCTACTTCACGGTCGGTCTCAGAATCCACTAGGTCAGCCACGCGAGGACCGAACTCATCACGAATTTCATCAATGCTGATGCCAGAATCTTCCACCACGTCGTGCAACAAGGCTGCAGCCATCAGTTCCTGATCGCTCGTAATAGTAGCAACAATAGCCATCGTCTCCAGCGGATGAACGATATAAGGCACATTGGAGCCTTTACGAACGGTACCCTCATGAGCCTTGGTGGCAAAGAGGATAGCTCGGTCGACAAGCCGAGTATCAAGCGTCTTTTTCTTCTTTACCATTTTCTTGTTCTCATCATTTCTTACTTGTGAAGTCGATATAGTCCAAAATTATCTCGACTGCATCGTCTTCACTCAGGTCGTCCATTGAGATTACAAGCTGGTAATTACGGGTATCGTAGCGTGACGTATCCTCATATTTCTTAATATAGGTTTCACGACTGGTATCCAATTTTTCGATAATGTCGAGAGCCTCTTGCTCACTAACATTCTGATGACGCATAACACGCTGGATACGGTGAGCCATTGAGGCCTGGATAAAAATATTGAGGTGATTGGGCCACTGGCGGAACACCATAAAAGCTGTGCGACCTGCAACGACACACGATGTCTGGTTAGCCAATTCCGTCAAGATATGCTTCTCGGTTTCAAACATGCTGTCGTTGTCGAGCTTTACCTCGGCATCCATGGGCATACTGGCACTATGGATTAATGTGGTATAATAATTATTGATATCATTCCACCACGATTTTTTCTGTGCCTTGATTTCCTCGATGCGCTCTATAGAGAGACCGAACTTTTTAGTGAGACCCTCTACAATAGCCTTATCGCAGTACTTTACACCTAATCTCTCGGCCAACTTACGTCCTACAGTACGACCGCCAGAACCAACTTCGCGATTAATCGTAATCACAAATTTTTCCCTCTTATTCATATCGTTGTCTGAATTTTAAATAAACTTGAATATATGAATGAAACCTGTAAAGACGAAAACGGGACGGATATTATCATTAACACCCCTGATGTAAACATGGCCGTTCTTTGTCTCCGCACTCTTCAGAATAGTAAGAAAAAGGCGCAAACCTGCTGATGAAATATAATCCAAATTGGTACAGTCGATAATGATATCTTTTCCTTCACTGTCATGGAGAGGTTTCAACGCCTTTTCCGTTTCTGGGGCAGCGACAGTATCTAAACGCCCCTCTAGAAAAGCAACCATTTTGCCGTCTTGCTCTTGAATTGTTGTATTCATTTTGATGATCTTTAAATAAAAACACTAGTATGATTTGCAAAGGTACAAAGAATTTGGTTAATGAGCACCGCCCTCTCCTTAAATGATGTTAAAAACGCCTATTAATAACGGATGAGAAAGGAGAAAAGGACTAACATATAGATAAAATGATTACTTTTGCATAAAAATAGTAAAAGACAATTATGGAAAATGTCATGTTTTTGGGGTTTAACCTCTATGCCTGGATTACCATCATCACGGTATTGGGCATGTTCAGCATAATGCTGTTTACCAAACTCCGCTCCGACCTTGTATTCCTCGGGGCTATCGGCATCCTGTATGTTACGGGCGTTCTTGATGCCAAAGAGGCTTTCTCTGGCTTCAGCAGTTCGTCGGTTATCACTGTCGGTGTATTGTTCGTAGTTATTGCGGGACTGACACAAACAGGTGTGTTACATTGGATAGTGAAGAACTTGTTAGGAACGCCTAACAGCTATTCGAAGGCTGTTACACGATTGATGCTGCCAGTGGCTGTGCTCAGTTCGTTCCTCAGCAATACCACCGTCGTAGCCCTTTTCGTGAACATTGTTAAGATGTGGTCTAAAAAACTTGGTATTTCTCCTTCCAAACTGCTGATTCCCCTGAGCTACGCTTCAGGTATGGGTGGTGTCTGTACCCTTATCGGTACCCCGCCAAACCTGATTATCAGCGGACTCTACGAAGCGCATACCGGCGAGGCCATGAACATCCTGACGACCACTATCCCTGGTTTGTTTTGTCTCACTATCGGTGTGTTGTCGATTATCGCCATGCAGCGCTTGCTGCCTGACCGTAAGGTTCCGGAATCCGCATTTGAGGCCACGTCGGAGTACACTATGGAATTGCGCGTGCCGTCGGATAACCCGTATATTGGCATGACATTGGCCGAAGCCGGTCTCTACCATATCAAGGGTGGCAGCCTGATAGGATTATATCACTTCGATAATGTCCCATCGCCTATCACAGAGGATGAGTTTATCATGGGAGGAGACCATCTGGTTTATGCCGGACAGATAGACGAGATTTACCAGATGGCCACGAGCCACCAGCTGGTCACCGCCGACCACCATGTATTCTCCATGAGCGAGGTAGAGCAGAACAGCCAGATACGCACGGCATACGTTACCTTCGGCAGCAACCTGATTGGAACGACCATCGAAGACAGTTCGTTTGAAAAAGACAACAACCTGATTTTGGCAGCCGTTGCCCGTCGTGGTACGCGTATCAATGAGGCGCCACGTAAGGTGGTATTGCAGGCAGGCGACACATTGCTGTTAGCATGTCCGAAGCACTTCAATATTAACACTGCATCTCTCAGGGGGAACCTACACTTTTTCGACTCCGGAGATATACCCAATATCGGAATAGGCACGTTTATTTCTACCATTATTATGATAGCCATGGTAGCCCTCTCGGCCTTAGGTGTGATGTCGCTATTGCAATGTGCATTTCTTGCTGCAGCCGCCATGCTCCTGTTCCGCTGCTGCAATGCCGATCAGGCCATGAAGGCTGTCAATTGGGAAATTCTCATGGTCTTTGCCGGCAGTGCCGTTTTAGGCCTTGCCATCCAGAAGACTGGTATTGCAGAATGGCTGGCTAATGGCATCCTCGATATCTGCGGCACGAACCCCATCGTGGTGATGACCGCCGTCTGCTTTGTAGGCACCTTTATTACTGAATTTATCTCGAACACGGCCGCAGGTGCCATGTTCTTCCCTATCATGTTGCAGGCAGCAGAAAAATTAGGCTACGATCCCTTCCCGTTCCTCGTAGCCTTGATGGTTAGCGTTAGCAGCAGCTTCGCCACGCCTATCGGCTCGCCTACCCACATGCTCGTGTATGGCCCTGGCGGCTACCGTTTCAGCGACTTTATGCGCATCGGTCTGTTGATGAACATCATCATCCTCGCCGCCAACATCCTCATCGTGAACATCATCTATCCATTAACGCCCCTGCAATAACAATCAGTGATATCACCAACGAGAACCATCCCCAGCGTGGTGTAAAAAAATGAGCACGGATTTGGAGTAAGACCAAATTCGTGCCTGTTTTTTTTTGAAATGTGAGTTGTTTTTTGTATCTTTGCCGCCAAAGGACAAAATCAATCATTTTCAATCATTATGAAAAAGGTATTATCATGGGTCTTTGCCGCAGCCCTTATTTGCAGCGGAAGTATATTAACATCGTGTGTTAACAATGACAATCCGGTTCAGCCTGTAGAGAATCAGAACCATAAGGACCGTCAGAATTTAGAGGCCGCAATTTCAAAAGCGTTGGATGAGACCTCTAAGGATGTCCGTCTCGATGTGGGCAAGGATGTGCTGAAGAATCTGAGCACTATCGTGGCGAGCTTAGACGAGGTGGCGCTGAAGGAACTGAAATTAGCGATCATCCAAACCGTCTTAGGCAATGCTGCTGTTGTTTTCTTTGAGAATATGAGCGAGGAAGAAATAGCAGTGATCCAGAAATGCTTGGCAGAGCGTTTCGGCATGACCGAGAAAGAATTCAACGACGATGTAAAAGCTCATCTCCCTGCAAATTCAAGATGCCTGGGATAATCTAGAAAGTACTTACCGTCAGACGCAAATCGCGAAGAAAAGCGTGGAACGTTCCGTGGAGAATCTGCGCATCAACCGCGAACACTATATCAACGGCATGAAGAATATGACAGAGCTGCTCGATGCCCAGCGCCAGTGGCAGCAGGCACTCACCGCCCGCAATACCGCCAATTGCGAATACCTGCAGGCCAAGACTCGCTACCTGATTCTGACTGGCCGCAGAGAGCAAATAAACCATTAATATCATTACAATATGAAGCTAATCGATGATAGTTTACTAACGAACTTGGCTGAAGAGGCCAAAAAATCACCAAGGTTAAGAAAGAATTACAACTTTCACCAGAGTCTTGACGACAAGTGCCACAGGTTTCTCAATGCTCTTGAACCTGGTACCCAGATTCCTGTGCATCACCATCCAGACAAAGACGAGACCTTTATTGTCCTGAAAGGAAAAGTCAGGGTGTCTACTTACAATGACGATGGTAAAGTTGTCGAGTCCTATGTTCTTAGCCACGAAAGCGGTCGTTTTGGTGTGGACATCCCCAAGAATGTATGGCATGGTTTGGAATGCATAGAATCTGCCGTCTTGATAGAATGTAAGGCTGGCCCCTTCGTAGAGCATGAAGTGGACGGAATCTTGGAGGTAAAGCCTATTAAGGATATCTATCTCGCAGGGGGCTGTTTTTGGGGTACGGAACACTACTTCAAACAGATTGAAGGAGTTGTTGATACGGAAGTAGGATTCGCCAATGGACATACAGAGAACCCAACGTATAAAGAGGTGTATACAGACAAGACTGGTTTCGTGGAAACTGTGTATGTGAGATACTATCCTGATATAGTAAGTTTGGAATTCTTGTTGCAGATGTTCTTCAAGGCTATCGACCCGACAAGTCTAAATAAGCAGGGACACGATGAGGGGACACGCTATCGTACTGGAATCTACTATACCAATGATTCTGACCTTGATGTTATTAATAAGGTGTATGCCGAAGAACAGAAGAACTATGGCCAGCCCCTTGCCGTTGAGAAATTGCCATTACAAAACTTCTATACGGCTGAAGAATATCACCAAGACTATCTCGACAAGAATCCTGACGGCTACTGTCATCTACCACTGTCACTTTTTGAGTTTGCAAGGAAAGCCAACGTCAATAATTCTTGATAATTATAGTATGAGACCCTTCTCGCTGCCCTTGACCGGCTATCAGAAATGGATGCAAAAATACAAAACTTAAAAATATGGCAATGAAACGAATTATTATTTCTTTAATGACAGTTATGGCAACATTACAGTTACATGCGCAAGACCAGAACTTCTGGATATTCCTCTGTTTCGGACAGTCGAACATGGCTGGTCAGGCTCCTATCGAGGAGCAGGACTTGAACGTAAGCGACCGCTATCTCAGTATGGCTACCACCGATGGTCCTGACCGCACGTTAGGCACATGGCGCAAGGCGGTGCCGCCACTATGCCGCGCTGATGCCCACCTTGGTCCTGCCGACTGGTTCGGACGCACACTTATCGATGTGGTGCCTGAGAATGTGCGAATCGGCATCGTGTCAGTAGCTGTAGAGGGCTGCCCCATTACCTTCTTCGACAAGGATCAGAATGCACCGCTTATCGCCAAGGAGGAGCGCGACTGGATGAATGGCATCCTCAATCAGTACGGGCGCGACCCTTATGAGCGTCTGCTGGCTATGGCCAAGATTGCAGCCAAGGACGGCGTCATCAAGGGCATCCTTTTGCATCAGGGCGAGACGGATGCTTATAATGACCTGTGGCGAAAGATACTGAGGAAAATCTATCGCGACCTGCAGCAAGAATTGCGTTTCGACTCGACAGCAGTGCCCTTGCTCGTCGGTGAGGTCGTGCGTGGGGAATATGGCGGTATCTGCGGTCATGCCAATCCTACCATCAATGACATCGCCAATCATTATCCGAATACATACGTCGTTTCGTCCGAGGGCTGTCTGCCCAGCGACGACAATCTCCATTTTAGCAGTGAGGGCTACCGGCAGCTTGGCCGTCACTATGCCCTGCGCTATCTGGAGGCCACAAATCCACAGTTGGCAGAAGTATGCCGTCAAAAACTCGCTGCAGCCGGATTGGACAAAGGTGGAACTGTCTCATCTAAACTGTCCGTCGAGACCAAGCGGTCTGGTGAGATTCTTAGTGTTGTGGCCTCGGAACCAGTAGAAAAGGTGGATGTAGTCAGTTTTTCGGGTCAGACTGTAAAGACCTTTACCATCAATGGAAAGAAGGATTTTGAGCTCTCGCTGAAAGACTTGCCCAAGGAAAAATTGGTGTTCGTCTTCCAGAGTGCCGAAGGAAAGGCAACTACGGATGTAGACATTTAAGGCGCAAGGAGATTGAAGGTATCTTTGCGACAATAATCATCTGCAACTTTTCGCATTGATTTTACGTCTAACAGATAGAAACTTTTAAAAAGAAACGATTATGATACTCTCAACAACCCCACAGATTGAAGGTCACACCATCCGCGAGTACAAGGGTGTAGTGACAGGTGAAACCATTATCGGTGCCAACTTCGTTAAGGATTTTTTTGCAGGCATTCGCGACATCGTTGGTGGACGCTCTGCCAGTTATGAACAAGTATTGCGCGAGGCTAAGGACACGTCTCTGAAAGAAATGATGGAACGTGCCCAAGCCATGGGAGCCAATGCCATCGTAGGCATCGACATCGACTACGAGACCATCGGCGCTAACGGCTCAATGCTCATGGTAGCAACCAGCGGAACGGCTGTTGTAATCTGATATTTCCTCAATCGCTTTGCGCTTCTTTTCCTTTGGCTCGTCGGCAGCGTAGCCGATGGGAATCAGCACCGCAGGTTCTTCGTTCTCACTGATGGCGAAGAACTGCTTGCATTTCTCAGCATCGAAGTTGCAGACCCAGCAGGTAGCGAGACCTTGCTCTGTAGCGGCCAGGCACAGATGTTCAACGGCAATGGCAATGTCGATGTTGCCATGATGCTTGCCGTCCGAGCGCACCCACTCCTCGTCGTGTAGAATGCTACAAATGATGTATATCGGAGCCGTCGCGAACCACTCGCGGTTATAGCACTCCTGCAGCTTTGCCTTGTCGGCTTCGTTCTTGACTATGCGGAACATCCATGGCTGTTTGTTGACTGCCGACGGGGCAAAGCGGACACACTCCATCACGTAGTCCAGCTTTTCCTGTTCCACACTCTTTTCTTGATAGCCTCTGCAGCTATATCTCTGTTTTACTAAATCCAAAAATGCCATGTACTTTTTCCTGTTTTGTTGGGTTTGTTTATAAACTATCCTAATTCTTGGAGCAGCGAGCGACCGCTCGGCTCTGCCGCTTGGCTCGTCCAAGAACATGCTTGCATGATTAGCCGAGTCGTGACAAGAATCAACTTTCGTTAAATATCGTTGCAAATATAGCAAAAAGTCAGCAATATTTCGTAAATTTGCCATCAGTTTTAAGTGTATTTAGGTATTATGAGTATGATAGACCAAATTATCGACTTCAATAAGGGCTTTGTGGCACAAAAAGGCTACGAGAAGTATCTGACCGACAAGTACCCCGACAAGAAGCTGGCGGTGCTGTCATGTATGGACACCAGACTGACTGAACTGCTGCCTGCGGCTCTCGGACTGAAGAATGGAGATGCAAAGATCATTAAGAATGCAGGAGGTTTGGTCATCTCTGCTTTCGACTCAGCTATGCGTAGCCTGATTGTGGCTATCTATGAGCTGGGTGTGCAGGAGATTATGGTGGTGGCGCACTCTCATTGCGGGGCTTGCCACATGAGTTATGACCACTTCCATCATGAGATGATTGCCCGTGGTGTAACGGATGAAACGCTCAACATCATCCGCAAGTGTGGCGTTGATCTTGACCAGTGGTTGGAGGGATTCAAGGACACTCCGACCTCCGTCCGCAAGACCGTTGAAACTATCAAGACCCATCCGCTTGTACCGAAAGACATTGTGATTCGTGGGTTTATCATTGATTCAGAGACAGGCGAATTGGAGGAAATTATATGAATGATAATCCCTTGGTCTCTGTGGCATCAGCGATAAATACTAATGGTATAACAAAAATGATTTGGATTACAATGATATGATGACACTTCGGCCATTCTACATCGACGATGCTCCGACGATTCTAAGCTGGTGCAGCATCCATTTTTTTCGAAATTCTGTTTATTTCCCCTTCCTGAACTCCCTGGGGTTCATGCCTTTCATCCTGTTGAAGAAACGGGCGAAGGTGGTGACTTCGGCGAAGTGGAGGCGATCGGAGATCTGGGTGATGCTCAGCGAGGTCTGGCGTAGCAGGAACACGGCCTCCATCAGGAGCATCTGGTTGATGTAATCGACAACGGTACGGCCACCTGACACTTGGCGGACGACACGCGAGAGGTAGGTGGTGGTGATGCAGAGACGGTCTGCGTAGAAGCCGATGTCGTGGTGCTCTTCGAAATGCTGGGGCAACAGGCCGAGGAATCCGAGAAAGATTTCTTCGACACGCTTTGGGAAGCGGTGCTCGCGGATGCTGTGCTGCTGGATGGTAGAGAGGTCGGTGAGGAAGAGGTTGTAGAGCATGCGCAAGCTGTCGTTGGCCAGTGGGAGACCCATCTGCTGATAGTGAATCATCATCTGCATCAGTTCGCGCAGGCGTTGAAAATCATCGGCTTTCAGTGGGAGCACGGGCGAGGTGAGTTCCACCACTGTGAAGTAGGCCGTACGGATAGCATCGCGCACCGTTGGCAGGCTGAGCGTAATATGCTCGTCGGCCAGCAGACAGATGCCGCTGTAATCACTGGAAGATGAGAGGATGGTTATCTCGAAGCCGGGCGAATAGGTATAGAGGTCGCCCTCACGAAGCGTCAGTTCGCTATTATTATATAATATGGTAAGCCAGCCTCGCGTGATAATCGTGTAGATGTAACACGACAGGAATCCGTGCGTCTGGTTAGCACCGAATGACCACTCCGCGTTGGTCTCCAGGCAGATGACGTTTCCGTCCCATTCCCCTTCGGGTTCGGGCAGGTTTCTTATTTGCCAAAATTCCTTCAAACTATACATAATCGCACTATTTGGGGCAAAGATACAAATAATTTTTGAATTTGTTCCGTTTTAGTCGGTTTTTGTTTCGTTTGGGCTTGCAATTGTATAAAATATAATGTGTAATTTTGCACCCAGATAACAAATAACATTATTAATCACTTAAAAACAATTCAGATATTGACAAGCAGAAATCAATCGAAGCATTACAGTTCTTCGTAACAGGCCTCTCAGAGGGCGCATTCGTACACAAGGTACAGGGACAGATTTTCAAGGCTCAGGGCTTCACGAAGCTGGGCGAGAAGTACATCGGC
>CAJOGK010000016.1 GCA_905234145.1 uncultured Prevotella sp.
GGAGGCGGGGCATGATGTGTATGATTTCCGCAATCCTCCTTCAGGCGATCCTGGCTTTAAGTGGAGTTCTATAGACCCTAATTATATTGAATGGAGTCCTGAAGATTATTGCGAGATGTTGTGTCATCCTAAAGCTGAACGTCAATTCCATAATGATATTGAGGCTATGGAGGCATGTGATACTTGCGTGTTAGTATTACCATGCGGGCGTAGTGCTCATACAGAAGCTGGATGGTTTGCTGGACGAGGGAAGGATACTATAGCATATATCCCTGAGAAGCAAGAACCGGAATTGATGTATAGGTTGTTTAATTGTGTTTGCACTACTATAGATGAACTTATCGAGGAGCTGAATGTATAAACTCTCTGAAGAACAACGTCATAAGAATATGCAAGCAATCCACTCTAAGGATACAAAGCCCGAATGGATTGTGCGTCGTGGGTTGTGGAGTAGGGGATTCCGCTATCGTTTGAATTCGCCCAAATTGCCAGGGCATCCTGATTTGGTATTGAGGAAATATCGCACATGCATTTTCGTAAATGGATGCTTTTGGCATGGGCACAATGTGGCGTTGCCACAGATGTTTGATGTAAGAAGTAAGAAGGAAGATGTGATTGTGAATTCGGAATGTTGTAAGATTCCAAATACTAGGCGGGAGTTTTGGCTAGCGAAGATTAAACGGAACCAAGAAAGGGATATTGAGACACAGAAGAAGCTGGCGGAAATGGGGTGGCATTGTATCACCATCTGGGAGTGTGAGCTTAAACCGTCGAAGCGCGAAGATACGCTAAAGTCGCTCGTCTATACCTTAAATAAAATATGGCTTGATGATCATTGCATCGTTGGGAAACCTTATCCAAAGATTGAGGAAGAGGGTCTAGGTTTAATGGCGGCAGAAGAAATTTTGGAAGAATCATGAAACAGATAGAAGTCGTAGCAGCAATCATACACGATGATAAAGGCCGTATCTTCGCCACTCAGCGAGGGTATGGGGATTTTAAAGATGGATGGGAATTCCCTGGCGGGAAAATGGAACCAGGGGAAAGTCCCGAAGAGGCGCTAAAGCGAGAAATATGGGAGGAGTTGGAAACAAGTATCGTTGTAGAAAGATTGGTGCAGACCGTTGAGTGGGACTATCCCAAATTTCACCTGACGATGCATTGCTTTTGGTGCCATCTGGAGAGCGGTAGTCTGACGCTGAAGGAGCATGAAGCTGCCCGCTGGTTAACTATAGATCAACTCTACAGCGTGGATTGGCTTCCAGCGGATTTGCAGGTGATAAATATTCTTAGTGACGTCATGCTCACGAAATGTCAGTGACCTTTGTGCTGACGGGCTAGCTATTGCGATACAAATCCCTTGGTTCTCCATTTGCCTGAACGCCATCGGCGAAGGAGGATAATACCACGGATGTTCTCGTCGAGGGCAAATCCTATCCACATACCTACAAGGCCGTAGCCCAAAGGAATGCCGATGACATAACTAAGTCCTACGGCAATAGTCCACTGAAATATCACTCCGACAACAAACGGATAAATGATGTCGCCCGTGGCTCGTAGGGTATTGCCGGCAAAGATGTTGGTATCTCCAAGAACCAGTCGACGATAAGTATCCAAACGCCCATGGCAATAATCTCTTGATTGTCGGTAAAAGCACTGAGGATGCTCCGACCTGTAATGGCGAGGAGGGCTGAGCCTGTGAGCGTGATAATCATAGCCCATCGGAAAAAGTAATTGCCAAGCACGAATGCTGCCTGATGGCGTTGCTGCCCGACAAGGTGGCCTACAAGGATGTCGCCGCCCTGCGTAATGCTGACACAGAACAGATATACGAACATGATCATGTTATAGCAATAGGTACGCGTGGCCAGGGCCTCGTTGCTAATCTTATTAATAAAATAGGTGATGGCTACCTGTGAGAGGCTGTAGCTGATATTCTCGCTCATGGCAGGAATGCCGATCTTTAACAGATTTCGCAGCTCTTGCCAGGGCATGGGGCGGAAATAGCTGAGCGGGAAGCTGGGGATATGAACCTTGAAATGAATGGCTGCCAGTAGCATCATCGACACGGCTCGACAGGTGGCTGTAGAAATGGCTGCACCTTCAACACCCAGCTGCGGGCATCCCCAGCGACCGAAGATCAGGGCATAGTTGCCTATGATGTTCAGCACATTCACAATACCCGTTACTACCATGGGATATACCACCTTGTCGGCACTACGCAATGAGGCAGAGAACGTGAGCGACAGGGCTTGGAAGAACGACAGGGCACCCGTTAGTCGAAGATACACCAGTCCGTCGCCCATCAGTTCGGGCCGCAAGCCCATCAGCTGCAGCAATTGTTCGGCATAGAAAAAGAGTAGGGCGCTGACGGTGAGTCCTAGCATCAGGTTAACCACCAGTGCCATGCCCACTACCTGTATCATTCGTTTCCTCAGTCCTGCGCCAATGTATTGCGCACAGAGGATAGCCGCACCCATCGAGAAGAACTGATAGACGAGGAATACGAGCGACATGAGCTGATTGTCGAGTCCCACCGCCGCCACGCTGTTGTCGCTGTAGCGGCTTAGCATCACGGTATCGACGGCACCAAGCAGCATGACCAGTGCTATTTCGATAAACACTGGGATCGTGATGATTCTGAGTTGTTGTTTTAACGTATATACGGCCATCTGAAAAAATATCGCCACAAAGTTACGAATTATTAGAGAATTATTACTATCTTTGCCAAAGATTTAAGCTTGTTTATAAACAAACACCAATAGAGAAGATGAAGAAGCTAATTACCCTATTAATGATGGTCATGGTGAGCGTAGGCGCCAAGGCCCAAGAGAACGACGAACAGCTGTTGAGAAACTGGATTAAGGTGATAGCCGCTGACGAGTTTGGCGGGCGCAAACCGATGACACCCTACGAGGATAAGACGGTAAAATACCTGGCCCAGCAACTAGAGACACTGGGCTTGGAGCCTGCTTTCGACGGCAGCTGGTATCAGCCCTTCGAGATGATAGCGGTTACAGCCAAGCCGCAGGGCAATAAGCTATCGGCTAAGGGCAAGGGGAAGGCGGAATTGCGCTATCCCGACGACGTGGTGGTATGGACGGCCCGTGCCACGAATAAGGTCGTGATGCCGAAGGCGGAATATGTGTTTGTAGGCTTCGGTATCCATGCCCCAGAATATGGCTGGGATGATTATAAAGACATCGACGTAAAGGGTAAGATCGTTATCGCGATGGTAAACGATCCCGGCTATTACGATGCGAACCTGTTCAGAGGGCGCAATATGACTTACTATGGTCGATGGGTTTATAAGTTTGAAGAGGCGCAACGACAGGGGGCTGCGGGCTGTCTGGTTCTGCATAATACAGAGGCGGCAAGCTATGGTTGGCACGTATGCGTGAATGGTCATCTGGAGAACAATCTCGCCCTTTATAACCCTGATACCCGCAATGCCGACGAACTGGGTATTAAGGGATGGCTGCACGAGGCGGGCGCTCGTAAACTGTTTGTTGCTGCCGGCATGGATATGGATAAGGCACTAGCCGAGGCGAAGCAGCCTGGGTTTAAGAGCTTCTCGCTGAAAGTAAAGGGTGACGTAAGGATGGCGGTATCGTATGACATCGAACAGACGTTAAACGTGGGTGGCATCGTAAGAGGAACGGACAGGCCCGACGAGGTGGTGGTGATGAATGCCCACTGGGACCATCTGGGTATCGGCAAGCCTGATGCGCAGGGTGACTCTATCTATAATGGTGCGGCTGATAATGCCTCAGGGATGGCTGCGGCCTTGCTGGTGACCAAGAAAATGAAGGCTCTGCCGAAGGCGCCTCGCAGAAGCGTGCTCTTCTTGTTCCCATCGTCGGAGGAAAGTGGACTCTTCGGCTCGGCGTATTACTGCGACCATCCTGCTATCGCAATGGAAAAGACAGTGGCCTGCCTGAACTTTGAGAGCATCGGGCCCTCGGAATATACGAAAGACGTAACGATTCTGGGTGGTGGTGAGAGTGATCTCGACGATTACTACATGGCAGCTGCTGCGGCACAGGGTAGGGGACTAGTGTTCGATGATGACAACAGCGACGGCTGGTTCTTCCGCTCAGACCATTATAACTTTGTAAAGAAGGGCGTGAAGGCCATCGTGGTAGAAAACGACGTCAAACCCGAGTGGTATCATAAACCATCGGACGAGTATCGCGACGACTGGGATTTGAGCGGTACGGTGGCCAACACGAACATGATATTCAGCGTGGGTCTGTCGCTCGCAAATGCTAAGCCCTGAAGCTATTCGGCTAACACTTGAATACCAAACAGGCCCAATCGCTATCGCTGAGTTGCTGTTGCAATGAAAGTCCTAGGGATTGGGCTTTCTCTATGAGCATGGGGCAATCGCTGGTGTAGAAGCCACTAAGGATAAGCAGGGCGCCATCGGCCATCTTCTTAACAAACTGAGGCATATCGGCCAAAAGGATGTTGCGATTGATATTTGCCAATACTAACTGGAACTCACCCTCCACCTTATTTAATATAGAGGCGTCGCCCAAAAGCGAGGTAAAGCGATCGTCGACCTGATTGATAACGGCATTGTGGCGCGCATTGTCGACACTCCACTCGTCGATATCGTAACCCACCGCCTCGGCTGCACCAAGTTTCAGGGCGCAAATGGAGAGGATACCAGTACCCGTACCGCAATCGAGCACGCGGCCCTTTGGCGTGTGTTCGAGCAGGGCCGAGCAGACCATACGTGTGGTCTCGTGGGTACCAGTTCCGAAAGCGAGTTTGGCATCGATCTCTATTTCTGTGGATTGGGAAGAAACAGAAACGGGGAGATGGCGCCCATCGTGGATGATGACAGCCCCGTCGGAGATGATGATGGGGGCAAAGCCCTCCTGTTCCCATTGTTCGTTCCAGTCTTTGTCCTCTGCCTCGCGGATGTCATAGGTGATGGTGGTGCTATCGAAGGGGAAATCGCTGATGCAATCTTTAAGCACTTGTTCATCGAAAAGCGATTGCTGCACGTAGCCTTTGAGACCATCGGCTTGCTCTTCGAATGTTTCGAAACCTGCATCGCCTGCCAGAGCCGCCAAGAGGTCGGAGGCATCAACAGAATAGGGGAAAATACGGAATTCTACCTCAAAATACTTCATAAGGATGTTAATTTTTGCCGCAAATATACAAAAAATAGGGAAAATCCTACCATAAGTTAGGGTTTTTCAAAATTAGTTGTATTTTTGCAACGTGAATCATTTTAAACGAATTATGGATATGAAAAAACTGTTGCTTATTTCCCTGCTTATCGGAGCCATGCCACTGGCTATGATGGCTCAGGATGACGACCTCTACTTCACCTCGAAAAAGAAAAAGACTTCGAAGGTAGAGGAAGTGACGGACAAATATGGCCTGCCTAAGGATACGTACTACGTGGGTAGCGATCGCGATGTAGACGAGTATAACCGACGCTTTAAGAGTAGCTACGAGGTGATAGACAGCAGTGCGGTAGTTACTGACACACTGAAATCGCTCACCGAGTACGAACTGACTAAGTTGATGGAGCGCTTCGATGACTATCGACTGGCTGATAACGAGGCCTTCTGGCGTGGTTATCGGGCTGGCAGATACGATTACTGGGGCTGGCACTCGCCTTGGTACTATTCTTGGTACGATCCCTGGTACTACGGCTGGCATGGTCGCTATTGGTACGACCCTTGGTATTATAGCTGGTATGATCCTTGGTACGATCCCTGGTACTACAGATATGGCTGGGGTTGGGGCTGGGGCTACCCTCGCTGGGGCGGTGGTTATGTATCGACCCACGGTAACGCTGGAACCATCAGACGTTCGCATACTGACAGATATGTGGGCATGAGCGGAAGAGGCTACAACAGCGTTTCGCACAACAGCGCCAGGATGAGCAGTTTGAGAGAACGTGTAGGCAGCAGTGGGCGCTACAGTGTTGACAGTTCGCAACGCAGCAGTAGCGGGCGCTTTAGCGGGCGCAGAGATGGCGGTAGTTACAGCAGTAGCCGAAGCTCGAGTAGCTATAGCGGAAGCAGAAGTAGTGGCGGCTTTAGCGGCGGTAGTCGTGGCGGTGGCTTTAGCGGCGGCGGTGGCGGCGGTGGCCACAGAAGCGGCGGAATGGGAGGAAGAAGATAGTTTAGATTATAGTTGATAGTTTATAGTGGATAGTTATGAAGAAGATTTTATTGGCAGCGATGGTAATGGGCATGGTTTTGCCTGTAGCTGCACAGGATACATACGAAAGTGGCAGATTGCTGGGTAGCGATCTGAACGGAACGGCCCGTTATGTGGGTATGGGTGGCGCGATGGACGCACTGGGTGCTGACATCTCGACCATGAGTTCAAACCCTGCGGGTATCGGACTCTTCCGCCACTCGACGGTTAGTGCTACTGTCGGTCTCGTATCGCAACAGGGCGCTAGCAAGTTCGACGGACTCAGCCCCACGAACATGAGCTTTGATCAGCTGGGATTCGTTTACTCATCGAGAGTGAGTCGTAAATCGTTTATTAACTTCGGTGCCAACTACCACAAGAGTCGTAACTTCGACCAGATTCTTTCGGCAGCTAACCGACTGAACGGGGCATCGAGCAACGGACTGACCTATAACAAGGCGGAGCGCCGATATGCTTCGTCGGGTGGTTTCGACCTCGGGTTCTATAAACAATCGGACGAGGCTGTAGGTTTCGAGAGTCCTACGAGCGACCTTCGCGCCTATACCTATACACAGATGGACGATTTGAATGCGAACGTGTTGATGCTGGACTCGAAAGAAGACGTATTCTATACAGCTGAGGGCGAGAAGTACACCTTCGACCGTGCGCACAGAGGATGGATTGCTGACTTCGACTTGAACATTAGTGGTAACCATAACAACCGTGTATACTGGGGATTTACCGTAGGTATCCACTCCGTAAAATATAAGGGCTACAGCGAGTATTCAGAGTGGTTGGTAAGTACGAACGGCCAGAGCATCGGTGGCGTCAGCTTTGGCGACGAGCGCAAGATTACGGGTACGGGTTACGACGTTAAGGCCGGACTGATTTTCCGTCCCATTGAGGAGTCGCCTTTCCGTATCGGACTTGCCGTCAGCACACCTACCTGGTACGAGCTGACATCGGAAAACAATACGGCGATGGTAAACCAGAGCGATATGGGAAGATGGAACGATGGCGATACGAAAGAGAGTTATAAGTTCCAATATACCACGCCTTGGAAATTCGGCGTTAGTCTGGGACATACCGTAGGCACAAGCGTCGCTATCGGTGCGGGATACGAGTATTCTGATTATGGGGCTTCGAAGAACAAAATCATAGACGGCTACGATGCCTACGACGTTGCCCAGTCGAGTGTCGACGGACCGATGAAGCGTAATACGGAGCAAGTCATGAAGGGCGTACATACGCTGAAGGCCGGTGTAGAGATAAAGCCCGATCCTACGGTGGCTATCCGTCTGGGTTACAATTATGTATCGGCAGCCTATAATAAGGAAGGTGAGCGCGATATGACCCTCGACACACCGGGCGTAATGTATGCTTCGACAAGTGACTACACCAACTGGAAGGATACGCATCGTTTTACTTTTGGTCTGGGTTATAAGGCAGGACCGATGAACATCGACTTGGCTTATCAGTATAACGCCATGAACGGTGATTTCCATCCGATGCAGAATTATGGTGGCTATGCGCCCAGCGTTACGAGCGTGAGCAACAAGCGACACCAAGTTTTACTCACACTCGGATATACATTCTAAAAAGTATCAAACCTGAATATAAATGCGGCTTTATGCAAATAAGGCCGCTTTTTTTTGTTTATTCGCGCGAAAAGTAGTATCTTTGCGGTCTAAAATCGTAAAATCAATAGTAAGATAGTAAAAATGAAAAAGCTTTTATTGGGAGACGAGGCGATTGCCCAGGGTGCGCTCGACGCAGGACTGAGTGGAGTATATGCCTATCCTGGTACTCCCTCTACAGAAATCACTGAGTATATCCAGGACTCAAAGCTGGCCAAAGAGCGTGGCGTACATAGCCGCTGGTCGACAAACGAGAAAACGGCGATGGAGGCCGCTCTCGGTATGTCGTATATGGGCAAGCGAGCACTGGTTTGTATGAAACACGTGGGACTGAACGTTTGTGCAGACCCATTCGTAAACTCGGCTATGACGGGTACTAACGGCGGTATCATTGTCTTGGTGGCCGATGACCCATCGATGCACTCTTCGCAAGACGAGCAGGACTCTCGCTTTTATGGTAAGTTTGCCATGATTCCTACACTGGAGCCAAGCTCTCAGCAGGAGGCTTACAATATGATGGCAGAGGCTTACGAGCTCTCGGAGAAGATGCATCTGCCTGTATTGATGCGTGTAACCACACGTATGGCTCATAGCCGTGCTGTGGTAGAGGTAGCCGACGAGCCTCGCGAGCAAAATGCCCTAAATTATGATGCTCAGGCATCGAACTGGGTACTGTTGCCAGCTTTTGCTCGCAAGCGTAATGTGGTTGTTACAAGTCAGCAGCCTATCCTTGAACAGATGGCCGTTGACTCTAAATACAATCAGTACATCGACGGAAGCGACCACTCACTGGGTATCATCGCCAGTGGTATTGCCTACAACTATCTGATGGAGTGCTATCCTGACGGTTGTCCTTACCCCGTGCTGAAGATTTCGCAGTATCCTATCCCCAAGAAGCTGATTCGTAGATTGACGGATGATTGTGAGTATGTACTGATAGCCGAAGAGGGTCAGCCGTTTATCGAGGATCAGGTACGTGGTGTGATGCCAGGAAACGCAGTAATCAAGGGTCGTTTGACGGGAGAACTGCCTCGTACAGGCGAATTGAATCCAGACTTCCTGAAGAAAGCGCTTGGTATCGAGAGTAGTGAGAGTTATGCACCTTGTGAGGATGTAACCCCACGTCCACCAGCATTGTGTCAGGGTTGTGGTCACCGTGATGTTTATACGGCACTGAACGAAGTATTGAAGGAGTATCCTAATGCCCGTGTATTTGGTGATATCGGTTGTTATACGCTTGGCTTCCTGCCTCCATACAAGGCTATCCACAGTTGTGTAGACATGGGAGCTTCGATTACGATGGCGAAGGGTGCGAGCGATGCTGGTCAGTGGCCTGCCGTTGCTATCATTGGCGACTCAACCTTTACCCATAGTGGTATGACGGGCTTGCTTGATGCCATCAACGAGAATGCTGATATCACCGTGATTATCAGCGACAACTTGACCACAGCCATGACAGGCGGACAGGATTCGGCTGGTACTAATAAGTTCGAGGCTATCTGTAAGGGCTTGGGTCTCTCAGAGGATCACTTGAAGGTGGTGAACCCCATCCCCAAGAACATGCCGGAGATTACGCAAGCCATTCGTGATGAGATCAACTACCACGGTGTGAGTGTGATTATCCCTCGCAGAGAGTGTATGCAAACTTTACAACGTCATCTTAAACAAAAGAAAGCAGCAAAATGAAAACAGATATAATTCTTTGCGGTGTAGGAGGACAGGGTATCCTCTCGATTGCCACCATCATTGGCGAAGCTGCCATGAAGGAGAACCTCTATATCAAGCAGGCTGAGGTGCACGGCATGAGCCAGCGTGGCGGTGATGTGCAGTCGAATCTGCGCATATCAAGTAACCCCATTGCCAGCGATCTGATAGCCTTGGGTGGTGCTGATGTGATTATCTCGATGGAGCCTATGGAGGCCCTGCGCTATCTGCCATTCTTGGCTAAGGACGGTTGGATTATCACTTCGAGCACACCTTTCGTGAATATTCCAAACTATCCTGATATTGAGAAGATTAAGAGTGGTCTGAACAGCATTAAGAATGTGATTGTGCTCGATATCGAGCAGGCTGCTAAGGATAATGGCGTGCCTCGTTCTGCCAACGTCATCCTGCTTGGTGCAGCCCAAAAGGCACTCGGTATCGAATATGATAAACTGGAAGACGCCATCCGCCGTGTGTTCGCTCGTAAGGGCGAGGCTATCGTGGAGGCAAACATCAAAGCATTAGCCATCGGTAAAGCAGCGCAGAAGTAATGGAAACGCCGATTAAAAGAGAAATAGTTGACGGGTTGGTAGCTGATCTTGGCATTGAGGATTTCGCCAAGGCTACCATCCGTGAGGTGAAGCAGGTTGCTGCCAAAGCCGAGAAAGCGAGTGGGGTAGAGTTTATCAAGATGGAGATGGGTATTCCAGGATTGCCTGCTGCTCAGGTAGGTGTGGATGCCCAGATTAAAGCACTCCAGGATGGAATCGCCCACAGCTATCCCGATATTCAGGGTGCACCCGTGCTGAAGGAAGCTGCTTCACAGTTTGTAAAAGCCTTTATCGGCATTGATGTAAAACCAGAGGGTTGTGTGCCTGTAACGGGTTCGATGCAGGGTACCTTTGCTTCGTTCCTTACCTGTTCGCAATGCGACAAGCGGAAGGATACAGTACTCTTTATTGACCCAGGATTCCCCGTGCAGAAGATGCAGCTGGAGGTGATGGGTGTAAAGTATCATACCTTCGATGTGTATAACTATCGTGGCGATAAGCTGCGTGGCAAGCTCGAGAGCTATATGAGTCAGGGAAACATCTGTGCCATCGTTTATTCCAATCCCAATAATCCCTCGTGGATTTGTTTGAGAGAGGAAGAATTGAAGGTGATTGGCGAACTGGCTACGCAATATGATGTGATCGTGATGGAAGATCTGGCATACTTTGCCATGGACTTCCGTAAGGATCTCTCGAAACCTTTCGAGCCACCTTATCAGGCTACAGTCGCTCGTTATACTGATAACTATATGTTGCTGATTTCTGGTTCTAAGGCATTTAGTTATGCTGGTGAGCGTATCGGTGTGGTTTGCATTAGCGACAAACTGTTCCATCGTCATTTCGACGATCTCGCTGCTCGTTATCAGGGTTTGCCATTCGGCCCCGTATTCTCAACCCGTATGCTTTATGCGCTGAGTAGTGGAACCAGTCATAGTGCCCAGTACGCCATGGCTGCGATGCTGAAGGCTGCCTACGAGGGTAAGTACGACTTCCGCAAGGAAATCAGTGTCTACGGTGATCGTGCCAAGAAGTTGAAGGAGATTTTCTGTCGCCACAATTTCTATGTGGTTTACGATAAGGATCTGGATGAGCCTATTGCCGACGGCTTCTACTTTACGATAGGATATCCAGGTATGACATCGGGACAGTTGGCCAAGGAGCTGATGTATTATGGCGTATCGGCCATTTGTCTGATAACCTGTGGTTCTGAACAAGAGGGCTTGCGTGTGTGTACCTCGTTTATTGAGGACCACCAGTATGATATGCTGGAAGAGCGCATGAAGATATTCGAAATAAATAACCCCCAGCAGTAAAGCTGAGGGTTATTTTTTATATCAATCATAATTCAGGAATCTTAAACTGGAAATCATCGTCGGATATCAATCTGACATCGTATTTGCCTGGATTCTTTGTAATATACATTTTTTTAATCTTAGCGTACTTCTTATCAATCTTCTTACGACTAGAGGCATAGAAAACGACACACGTGCGATGGGGTAACTGACGTGTGTTGGTGAAGTATTCACGCAACTGATACGTGTACATAGACTTATTGTCGAGCAATCTCTTTTTCATCATGGTAGTAACATTCTCAAGCTCTTGGATGTTTGTGATATAAATCGTTGAGTCGTTGAATGATGCTACTAGGCCAAATATGTAGGCCTTATCAATGACCGTTCCCTTATGTGGATTACGACTTTGAGCAGTTGCTGTAATCTGGCATCCAGCTGCAAGCAGCAAAACCAGAGATAGTTTCTTAATTAATTCCATTATCCTAAATATGTCTTTAAATTATTGCGAGGAGAGCAAGCACGCAGCTTGCGAATGGCCTTTTCCTTAATCTGGCGCACACGCTCACGTGTAAGTCCGAACTTGTTGCCAATCTCTTCGAGCGTTAGTTCTGGCTGATTGATGCCATAAGAGCACTCTATCACATTACGCTCGCGCTCATTGAGAACATTCAACGCATTCTGAATCTCAGACTTCAGCGATTCGGCTACCAGACCATTATCGGCCATGGGTGAATTATCGTTGGCCATGACATCGAGCAGACTATTGTCTTCTCCCTCGGCAAAGGGCGCATCCATCGATACATGATGGCCATTGATATTCATCGCTTCATCAATCTTGTCTTCAGGCAAATCGATTTTCTCTGCAATCTCATCGATAGAGGGTCGACGTTCATTCTCCTGTTCGAATCGATTGATTTCGCGATTTATCTTGTTCACTGATCCCACCTGATTAAGTGGGAGGCGAACAATACGACTTTGCTCAGAGATAGCTTGCAGGATACTCTGGCGAATCCACCATACGGCGTAAGAGATAAACTTAAAACCACGAGTTTCGTCGAAACGCTCTGCAGCTTTGAGCAAACCTAGATTGCCCTCGTTAATCAGATCGGGGAGGGATAATCCCTGATTCTGATACTGTTTAGCCACACTCACCACGAAGCGGAGGTTAGCTCTTGTCAATCTTTCGAGGGCTTTTTGGTCGCCTCTGCGAATACGTTGTGCAAGTTCTACTTCCTCTTCGGCCGAGATCATTTCCTCCTTGCCTATCTCCTGCAGATATTTCTCAAGGGCTTCACTCTCTCGGTTGGT
Organism: uncultured Prevotella sp.; assembly: GCA_905234145.1. GTDB lineage: Bacteria > Bacteroidota > Bacteroidia > Bacteroidales > Bacteroidaceae > Prevotella. Next base: position 12,661 of record CAJOGK010000016.1, read on the forward strand.
TATAGATTTGGTGATTTTAAGCTGTCTCATCGCGGTTATGTTTTTAGTCGTTCTGCAAAAGTATAGCTTTTTTCTGATTCGACCAAAAAAAAGCCACGAATTTTTACATTCGTGGCCTATTTTTTGTAAAAATGGCTTAATCGTTGGTCAAAGGCACGGCAAAATAGCCTTTTTTACCCGTTGGATAGATGCCCTGGATGTAGAGCACGGGCTCCTTGCTGGTTGACGCTTCTTTGACAACATTCTGCAAATCGTCGATGCTCTTGATAGCCTGATCGTTGATACGCTGGATGATGAAGCCCTTGGTAACACCGGCATCCTTAAGTTTACCACCATTTACTTTCAGTATCTCAAGACCGTAGCCGATATTGAGCTGTTCTTTCTTGGCATCGGTGATAGCGCGGAAGGTACCACCAAGTACGTCGAGGTCGGCATTCTTCACAACCTTTGTGGTGCCTTGCTCGTTCTTTAGGGTGAGGGTAGCGGTCTTTTCTTTCTTGTTACGCAGATACTTTACGGTTACCTTATCGCCAGGACGCTTCTGGGCAATGATAGCCTGAAGGTCGCCCATGGTCTTTACCTTCTTACCGTCTACCGTCGTGATCACATCCTCGCTCTTCAGATCAGCATCAGCGGCGGCACCGTCTTCTACGACCTTATCGATACGTACACCTTCCATCGTACCATAGTCCTGAACCTCCTTGTCCTGATCCTTCATGTAGTCGACATAGTCTTTTACGCTACCACCCTGGATACCAATCATAGCACGCTGGTAAGAACCATACTTCTTGAAATCATCAACGGCCTTGTTCATGATAGCAGTAGGAATAGCGAAACCATAACCGATGTTAGAACCAGTTTGAGAATAAATCATGGCGTTGATACCAATCAGCTCGCCACGGGTATTCACGAGTGCACCACCAGAGTTACCTTGATTAATAGCAGCATCGGTCTGAATCATAGAAGATACACCCTGACCCATAGAACGCGCCTTGGCTGAAACGATACCTGCAGTAACGGTATTGTTAAGTCCGAGGGGATTACCAACAGCCAGTACCCACTCACCAACACGTACATCATCGCTATTGGCAATCACGATTGCTGGTAAATTCTTGGCATCGATCTTGATGAGTGCCAAATCGGTAGTTTTATCTGCACCGATAATGCGGGCAGAATACTCCTTTGAATTCTCGTTTAAAGTAACGGTAAGTTCATCGGCCCCATCAACTACGTGGTTATTGGTTACGATATAACCATCAGCAGAGATAATCACACCACTACCTGCTGCTGCACGCTTTGGAGTTTGAACCTGGCGCTGACGTTTGCCATTATTGCCCTGTCCCTGGCCACGTCCGAAGAAACCACCAAAAGGATCAGAGAAGAAATCCTCGAAAGGATTGCTGTACTCGATGGTTTGTACCTTTGAGTTCTGTACCGATTTGATGTAAACGACTGATGGCAATGCTTTTTCAGCGGCATAAGTCAAATCTACAGGCTGTCCTGCAGGTGCTGAAGAAACAATTGGAGCTGGAGATGTAGCTGGAGCAGCATTGGTATTTGTGAAAGCTGCTACAGAAAGAATCAAAGCAACGGCGCATGCTGCTGGCGTTGCTACATTTAAAATCTTTTTCATATTTTCTGTCATTTTATTATGTATTTAAATTCAACTTATGCAACTTTACTGTTGTTGCGATTTGCTCTCTCGGAGTTTTCGAGTGCAAAAATAAGTGCAATTTTTCATATACTGACAAAATGTCGTAAATATTTGTCCCTATTTAACAATTTAGCTTGAAGGCTTAACTCACATTTGCGATTAACACTTGAAATCTTAAAAGACTGACAATTTTAAGAGTTATTTGTATTTTTAGTTGCATATATTTAATTATATTCGTTATTTTTCGTACCTTTGAACTTCGTTCGAAGGTAGGCTGCATCTCGGAAATGAAAATAAATCGCGATTTATTTTGCATTTCGCTCGATTTGCACTACCTTTGCAGCCGGAAAGCACTGTCACGGCTTGTCGCTGGTGTCATCATGGCACGAGAGGAAAGTCCGGGCAGCACAGGGTACCCCACTTCTGAAAGTAGAAGCTATTGGTGACAGTAGGTGCCGGCAGAAGAGAACGACCGCCTGAAAAGGTAAGGGTGAGAAGGTGGTGTAAGAGACCACCAGCCGATGGGTGATCATCGGGCTGTGCCAACTGGGGGCTGCAAGTTCATGTATACCATCGTCTGAGGGTTGCCCGCTCGAGTTATACGATGGAGGGTAGAACGCTTAAGCCATGAGGTGACTTATGGATTAGATAAATGACAGGCGCCATGAAAATGGTACAGAACCCGGCTTATAGGGACAATGCTTTCTTTTTTGAAATAAACAACCCCTGCGCTTGGCAGGGGTTTGTTATTATTTAGAAAGGAGATACTGCTTGAAATCAGCAAAGTCTTTTGTCATGGGAACGCTTTGTTTCTCGCCCTTCATGAAAGCTGCTAAGCGATCGGGGATTGCAACATCAATACCTAGAATATCATCTACCTTCTCCTTAAACTTTGCAGGATGTGCAGTTTCGCAGAATACGCCAACCTCGCCAGGCTGCAACCCGTCTACCAAAGCCTGATAGCCACAAGCACCATGAGGATCTAGGATGTACTTCGTATCCTGATAGCACGCACGCATGGTTTCACGTATTTGGTCATCGGTATAGGTGGCACCACTGATAAGTGAAGTTATGCGCTCATGACTCTTTCCGTAGAGATCGTAGATACGGGCAAAGTTAGAAGGATCGCCCACGTCCATCGCATTAGCCAACGTCTGCTTAGAGGGCTTGGGCTCATATTTGCCAGTCTGCAGATATTTATAGAAAATGTCGTTAGCATTATTAGCTGCGATAAAACGTTTAATGGGGAGTCCCATCTCGTGGCCAAAGAGAGCTGCACAGATATTGCCAAAGTTGCCAGAAGGCACGCACATTACAAAATTATCGGCCTTGCCTTGCTCTTTCATGCGAGCGTATGCATTAAAGTAATAGAATGCCTGAGGCAGGAAACGGGCTACATTAATAGAATTGGCAGAGGTAAGTTTCATGTGCTGATTCAGTTCTGCATCCATGAAAGCATTTTTTACCAACGCCTGACAATCGTCGAAAACACCATCTACTTCGATAGCAGTGATATTCTTTCCAATTGTGGTAAATTGGCACTCCTGAATGGGCGAGACCTTACCTTTGGGATAAAGCACGTAAACGTGTATGCCATCAACCCCTAGGAAACCATTGGCCACAGCAGAACCCGTGTCGCCAGAGGTCGCAACAAGCACATTTACCTGTTCGTTCTTAGCCTCTTGCTTGATAAAATATTGTAGCAAGCGTGCCATGAATCGTGCACCCACATCCTTAAAGGCGAGAGTAGGTCCATGAAAGAGTTCAAGGGTGTAGATATTATCTTTTACCTGAACTACAGGGCAATCAAACGACAACGTGTCGTATACAATATCTTTGAGGGCGTCGAGATCTACATCTTCGCCAAAGAAAGCACTTGCCACATTATAGGCTATATCCTGAAACGACATCGATGCGATATTATCGAAGAAGACTTGGGGTAAAGTCTTGATCTTTTCAGGCATATAGAGTCCACGATCTTCTGCAAGACCTTTTACGACTGCTTTGTGCAAGTCAGCGATGGGAGCATTCCCGTTGGTACTGTAATACTGCATATATTTGACTATTTACTATTTTACTATTGAATATTCATGAGGGTGTGCATAAACTCGTCGAGCTTGAGTAGGCCGTAAGCACCAGAAACACAACTTACTTCGTCGTATTGCTGCACCTCGTCAGGTTTGATATTTCTGTGCCAGATAAGGAACGGCACAGGTTTTCCTACGTGAATGCGCATTTCCACTGGCGTCAAATGATCGGGCAATACTGCGATACATACAGGCTCTTGCCAAGATGACACCTCTTTATATATAGGAGCTATCAAACGCTGATCCAGATACTCGATGGTTTTGAGTTTCAGTTCCAAATCACCATCATGTCCTGCTTCATCGCTGGCCTCTACATGCACAAAAACAAAGTCGTCGTGCTTTAAAGCTTCGATAGCAGCCTGGGCCTTCCCTTCGTAATTGGTATTGGCAAGACCCGTAGCGCCCTCAACCTCAATAATCCTCAATCCTGCATAATGACCTATACCACGAATCAAATCCACAGCTGAAATCACAGTGCCTGATTTAATCTTAGGATATTGTTGTTGGAGCGTTTCCATCGATGGGCGATAACCACCACTCCAAGGCCAGATGCTATTTGCCTGGCGCTCACCCCTCTTAGCACGTTCGATGTTAAAAGGATGCTGAGCTAGCAGCTCTTGCGATTTCAGAATCATCTCGTTAATGAGGTCTGCGGTTTCTTGGGGCGATAGCCTGTTCGAATTATCCTCAATATCCTTTTCTGGTTTTACAAGCAAGGGGCGCCATGGTTCATTAGGATGATCATGAGGTGGCGCACAATCGATATGCTTATTGCCGCCCTTAATCACTAACAGATGGCGATACTGTATACCTGTGATGAATTTTATGCGCTCGCAACCCTCACGCTCGTTGATGGGTTTAGCCAAATGCTCGTTGAGATACTTAATAAGTACATCGGCATCGGCAGTTTCAAGATTACCACCATTATGAGTGATAATCTTTCCATCCTCAAGTGTGATGATATTGCAACGAATAGCAAAGTCATCATCAGCCATTTCGTAACCTATACTGGCAGCCTCGAGAGGGCCACGTCCTTCATATACCTTATTCAGGTCATAGCCTAAGATGGCTGTATTAGCCACCTCGCTGCCTGGAGGAAAACCCTCTGGCACAGTGATGAGTCGTCCACAGCGCCCCTCGTGTGCCAGCTGGTCCATCATAGGTTTATGGGCATATTGCAATAAGGTCTTCCCACCGAGTCGCTCGACGGGAAGATCTGCCATGCCATCACCAAGAATGATGATATGCTTCATAAAACTTTAGATGTTTGCAATTGACATAATGTTGGCGAACACACCTGCAGCTGTAACAGCAGCACCAGCACCATAGCCCTGAATGAGCATAGGATATTCTTTGTAGCGCTCTGTCGTAAGCAGCACGATATTGTTAGAGCCCTCCAGTCCATAGAAAGGATGTCCGTAAGGTACCTCTTTCAGAGCCACACTGGTCTTAAAGTTTGTGGGGTCGTTTTCGTCAGCTTCCATCGTAGCCACAAAGCGCCAACGCTTATTCTCTGCCTCCAAGACTTTACGACGAGCCTCAAAGTCTGCATCAAGTTCTGGCAACTTAGTCCAGAAGTCGTCGATACTTCCCTCGAAATAGCTATCGGGCACGAAGAGATGCTTCTCCACATCCTCTTGCTCTACCTTGTAACCAGCCTCACGGGTAAGAATTACCAGTTTGCGAATTACGTCTGTACCGCTAAGGTCGATACGTGGATCTGGCTCAGAATAGCGTTCTTCCTTCGCACGACGAACCGTCTCTGAGAAGGGCACATCAGCAGCAATCTCGTTGAAGATGAAATTCAGCGTACCACTTAGGATGGCCTCAATCTTCAAAATCTTATCACCTGAGTTGCAGAGGTCGTTGATCGTACCGATAATTGGCAGACCAGCACCAACGTTAGTTTCATAACGGAACCAAACACCTCTGTCGCGAGCTGTCTGTCTCAGCTTCAGATAGCTGTCGTAGTCGCTCGAAGCAGCAATCTTATTCGCTGCAACTACAGATATATTGTGCTCAAGGAAAGTCTGATAAAGCATCGCAATCTGACGACTGGCTGTACAGTCTACGAATACCGAGTTGAAGATGTTCATCTTTACAATCTCGTCTCTCATGTGCTCTGTATTGGCGGGGAATCCAGCACGCAGAATCTTCTCATAATTATCGAGGTCTATACCATCGCGATCAAGCACGAAATTATCCACATCCGAGATTCCTACCACGTTCAACTTCAGTCTGCGAGATTGCATGAGGAACTGCTGCTGGGTACGAATCTGCTCAAGCAGCATACCACCCACGGTGCCAATACCACAGATAAAGAGGTTGAGCACCTTGTATTCTGACAGGAAGAACGAGTCGTGGAGCACGTTGAGCGACTTACGCAAGAAGCGACCATCTACAACGAACGAGATATTCGTTTCAGAAGCACCCTGAGCACAAGCAATCACGCTGATACCAGAGCGTCCGAGTGTGCCAAACAGTTTACCTGCGATACCAGGCGTCTGCTTCATGTTCTCACCCACGATAGCGATAGTGGCCAAACCACTCTCTACCTGCATGGGGAACATTGCACCCGTTTCAATCTCCTTGGCAAATTCTGCATCCAGAACCTCTGCTGCAGCTGCAGCATCCTCGTCGCGAACACCAATAGAAGTTGAGTTCTCTGATGATGCCTGAGATACCATGAATACGGAAATACCCTTATTGGCAAGCGTGGTAAAGATACGACGGTTTACACCAATTACACCCACCATCGAAAGACCAGTTACGGTAATCAGCGAGGTACCCTTAATACTAGAGATACCCTTGATAGGTTTATTATCGTCCTCGATCTTTGCCTTAATAAGTGTACCTGGATGTTCAGGGTTAAAGGTGTTCTTAACCTTAATGGGGATATTCTTGACACAAACAGGATAGATGGTTGGTGGGTAAATCACCTTTGCACCAAAGTTACAGAGCTCCATCGCTTCAATATACGAGAGCTCGTTGATGGTATAGGCCGACTTGATGACCTTCGGGTCAGCTGTCATGAAACCATCAACATCCGTCCAGATCTCCAGTACTTCAGCATTCAGAACTGCTGCAATGATTGAAGCGGTGTAGTCAGAACCTCCTCGTCCGAGATTCGTTGTCTCGTGGGTATCGCGATCTCTGGCGATGAAGCCAGGAACCACGTAAATACTCTTGTCGTTCAGATCTTTGAAGGCTTCTTTTACCAACTCTGTGGTAAGGTCGGCATCAATCACGTGCTTACCCTGCTTCTTTTCAGTGCGGATAAAATCACGGGCATTCATGCGAACACCATTCTTCACCATCGCAGCTACAATGTGTGAACTCAGTCGTTCACCATAGCTTACAATCGCGTCCTCGGTCTTCTTCGAAAGATCGTGAATGAGATAAACACCGTAGAAGATACTCTTCAACTGGTCGAAGAGCTGATCTACATTATTAAATAAGTAATGATGGCCTCAATCATCTGGTGGTGGCGAGTAACCATCGCGTCGAATTCCTCACGATAGTGCTCATCGCCCTGCTTGGCCATCTGAGATGTGGCGATCAGTTTGTCGGTGATGCCGTCAAGTGCACTTACTACTACTACGACAGGTTGCGTCCGAGCCTCTGTCTCCACAATTTTTTTCAAGCTAAGAATGCTTTTTACGGAACCTACGGACGTTCCGCCGAATTTCATTCCTATGCAATTTATCTTTCCGAATGGTACCCCTCAACAAGCAGGGTATTCTCCATTGGCGCTGCAAAGGTAATGCATTTTTTTCAATTCGCCATCACTTTTTTCGAATTTTCTTTGTACCTTTGCAGAAATTATTGATGAAATGACAAACGAATATCAGATACGAGTCGTGCCTGAAGTAGCGGCACAAGAGGATAGGCTAAAGGCGTATCTGGCTGATGAACAGGGCATTGACGCTAGAACAATCTATGGTGTGAGGATTCTGAAGCGTAGTATCGATGCTCGCCAACGACAGATTTACGTAAACTTGAAAGTGCGTGTTTACATCAATGAACAGCCTCACGATGATGAATATGTAAAGACCGACTATCCCAATGTAGATGGTAAGCCTCAGGTGATTGTGGTAGGTGCAGGGCCTGGTGGCTTGTTTGCAGCCCTCCGACTGATAGAATTAGGCTTACGTCCTATCGTGCTGGAGAGAGGAAAGAATGTGCATGATCGCAAAAAAGACTTGGCACTTATTACCAAGACGCAGAAGGTAGATGCAGAGAGCAATTACTGTTTTGGTGAGGGTGGGGCTGGAGCCTACTCCGATGGCAAACTTTATACACGTTCCAAAAAGCGTGGCAATACAGATAAGATCCTCAATGTGTTTTGTCAGCATGGGGCCTCTACGGCTATCCTCGCAGATGCCCATCCGCATATAGGTACTGATAGATTACCCAAGGTTATTGAGGCCATGCGCAATACCATCATCCGATGTGGTGGCGAAGTGCATTTCCAAACGAAGATGACGGGATTAATTATAAGTGGTGAGAAGTTAGGGGTTAGTGGTGAGAGAATACTCAGCAATGCAGAACAAACTGTTATAGGTGTAGAAGCAGAGGTAATCTCTAACCCCTCACCTCTAACCACTCACCTCTCTTTTATGGGTCCAGTAATTCTTGCCACAGGTCACTCAGCCAGAGACGTTTATAGGTATTTAGCTGAAGCAAAGATTGAAATAGAAGCAAAGGGCATTGCAGTAGGTGTACGACTAGAACATCCCTCTCAATTAATCGATCAGATACAGTATCATAATAAGCAAGGTAGAGGTCGATGGTTGCCTGCTGCTGAATATTCGATGGTTACTCAGATTGATGGACGAGGGGTTTACTCATTCTGTATGTGTCCTGGAGGCTTTGTCATTCCTGCAGCTACCGATAAAGAACAGATTGTTGTGAATGGTATGAGTCCTGCCAGTAGAAGTACGCAATGGTCGAATTCTGGTATGGTGGTCGAGATACGTCCAGAGGACATCCAAGGTTTGCAGGGTAATCATAGCGATCCACTATCCACTATCCATTCTCAATTAAGCGTGATGCGTTTCCAAGAAGAATTGGAACGGATGTGCTGGCAGCAAGGGAATATGCAACAAACGGCACCTGCTCAAAGAATGGCCGATTTCGTCAATAATCGTTTAAGCTACGATCTTCCTAAATCTTCTTATGCACCAGGTCTGATCTCCAGTCCGTTGCATTTCTGGCTTCCTAAGCAGATTTCCCATCGACTACAAGAGGGGTTCAAGGTGTTTGGCAAGAATGCTCATGGCTTCTTAACCAACGAAGCCATATTGATAGCAGTAGAGACTCGTACCAGTAGTCCTGTGCGCATTATTCGCGACAAAGATACCCTTCAACATGTGCGTATTCAGGGCTTATTTCCCTGTGGTGAAGGCGCTGGATATGCGGGTGGAATCGTCTCTGCAGGTGTCGATGGGGAGCGCTGTGCAGAAATGTGTGCTGCTTATATGCAAAAATAGTGTAAAAAGTTTGGTTATTCCAATTCTTTTTTGTATCTTTGCCAACAAAGAAAATGTTTAACTAGAAACTGTACATTATGAACAGGGAGGAACAATTCGTGATTACGATCAGCCGCCAGTTTGGTACAGGCGGTCATGAGATTGGAGCAGAAATGGCACGCAGACTCGGTGTGAAACTGCTCGACAAGCAAATCATTAATGAGGTAGCTAAACGCAATCATGTGGTTGAAGAAGCGATGGAGAAGATTGAGGCTCGCAATCCTTTATGGCGCGATGATTTCACCAATTTCTATCGCAACTACATGAGCAAAGCCGAGTATGATGGTACAGAGCATGATGAAACCTCGCGTGCCTTGTTTAAGGCTCAGTGCGAGGCTATCAAGAAGATTGCCGCAGAGGAGTCGTGTGTCCTTGTGGGTCGCTGTGGTTTCCACATCTTTGAAAACCATCCTAATTGCTTAAAAATCTTCATTCATTCTACTGAAGATTGCCGTAAGCGCAGAATTGCAGAGAAATACGGGCTCGACCTCAGAGATGCAGCTGCGATGGTGGTAGACAATGATTACAGTCGAGAACTCTACACCAAGACTTTTACAGGCAAGGATTGGACTGATGCACGTAACTACGACATCTCTATTGATGTGCGAAAATTCGGCATAAATGGGGCTGTCGACTTTTTAATGAAGTGTATTGAGTAGAAATCTTGGAAAAAATTTGTGTATATACCGATTTTTTAGTAATTTTGCACTCTGAAATTTCAAAGTTAGTAATTACTAAAGAATCGGTATAATGAATATTTCATGGTTGAAGGAATACGTTGATTTCGACCTCACGCCCCAGCAGGTGTGTGATGCTCTGACATCTACAGGTCTTGAAGTCGACGCATTGGAAGAAGTACAGAGTATTAAAGGTGGTCTGAAAGGCCTCTATGTGGGCAAGGTTCTTACATGTGAGGCTCATCCTAATAGCGACCATCTTCATGTAACAACAGTAGATTTAGGCAAGGGTGAACCTTCACAGATTGTGTGTGGTGCACCCAATGTGGCAGCAGGTCAGAAAGTGATTGTTGCCGATCTTGGTTGTGTGCTCTACGATGGCGATCAGGAGTTTGTCATCAAGAAGTCTAAGCTACGTGGTGTAGAATCCTGCGGTATGATCTGCGCAGAAGATGAGATTGGCATTGGTACCGACCATGCTGGTATCATCGTTTTGCCAGAGGATGCAGTCGTTGGCACACCAGCTGCAGAATATTATCATCTGGAGAGCGACTGGCTCATCGAGGTTGATATCACTGCAAACCGTGCTGATGGTCTGAGCCACTGGGGTGTAGCGCGCGATCTCTATGCTTGGCTTTTGAGCAATGGCTACGACAGCGAGATGCATCGCCCTGATTGTTCTAAGTTTAAGGTTGATAACCACGACATGCCTATCGAGGTGGTGATCGAGAATCAGGAGGCCTGCAAGCGTTATGCTTGTGTCAGCATCACTGGTTGCGAGGTAAAGGAGTCGCCAGAGTGGTTGAAGAACAAACTCACCACCATTGGTCTGCGTCCTATCAATAACATCGTCGACATCACCAATTATATTATGATGGCTTACGGTCAGCCTCTGCATACTTTCGATGCTGATATGGTTAAGGGTCATAAGATTGTCGTGAAGACGATGCCTGATGGTACACCTTTCCAGACGCTCGATGGCGAGGAGCACAAACTGTCTGATCGCGACCTTGCTATCTGCAATGCTGAGGATCCGATGTGTATTGCAGGTGTGTTTGGCGGAAAGGGTAGTGGTACTTACGAGACTACACGCAATGTGGTTCTCGAGAGTGCTTATTTTCATCCCACATGGATTCGTAAGAGTGCCCGTCGTCATGGTTTGAGCACCGATGCCAGCTTCCGTTTCGAGCGTGGTGTCGATCCTAATGGCACGATCTATGCCCTCCAGCAGGCAGCTATCCTCTGTCAGGAGTTGGCTGGTGGTAAGGTGTCGATGGAGATTTGCGATGTTTATCCAAAGCCCATTAAGAATGCGGTGGTTGAGCTCAAATACGACTATGTCAACAACTTGGTGGGCAAGGAACTCACGCCTGGTGTCATCAAATTCATTTGTCGTGCGCTCGATATGGAGGTCAAGTTCGAGAACGTGCAGGGCCTTACCCTCGAGATTCCCGCTTATCGTGTCGACGTCACCCGTCCTTGCGATGTTGTAGAGGATATCCTCCGCATCTATGGATATAATAATGTGGAGATTCCTACCCAGCTGAAGAGCTCGTTGGTGATTAAGGCTGATGAAGACCTGAAGCACAAGTTGGCTAATCTCGTTAGCGAGCAGTTGGTAGGTGAGGGCTTTAATGAGATTCTGAACAACTCGCTCACCAAGGCAGCCTATTACGATACAGAAGAGACTAAGAACCCCAACTTGGTTCGTATTATGAATCCGCTTTCGAGCGATCTGAACGTGATGCGCCAGACGCTGCTCTTTGGCGGTCTTGAGAGCATCCAGCACAATGTAAACCGCAAGCGTCAGAATCTGCGTTTCTTCGAATTCGGCAACGTTTATACCTTCGATCCTGAGAAGCAGAACAACGACGACCCCATGCAGGCCTATAAGGAGCAGTACCATGCTGCACTTTGGGTAACGGGTAAGCGTGTAGAGGGCTCTTGGGCACATGCTAACGAGGAGTCTTCTTTCTATGAACTCAGCGCTTATGTTGAGAATATCCTGCGTCGTATTGGTGTTAAGCCAGGTATGATTGTTCGCAAGAAGTCTGATAACGCCATCTTCTCTAGTGGCCTTGCCATCGAGAACCGTGGTGGTAAACTGCTCATTGAGATGGGTATCATCACTAAGAAGTTGCAGAAGCAGTTCGGTCTCGACAATCCTGTTTACTATGCAGAACTGAACTGGACTGCCCTGATGAAGGTCATCAAGAAGAATGAAGTACTCTACACTGAGATTTCTAAGTTCCCTGCTGTTAGTCGCGACCTTGCTCTCTTGGTTGATGATACTGTAGAGTTTGCACAGATCGAGCAGATTGCCCGTCAGACAGGGAAGAAATTCCTTAAGAAAGTCGAGCTCTTCGATGTCTACGAGGGTGACAAGCTGCCTGCTGGCAAGAAGTCTTATGCCGTCAACTTCATCCTCCAAGACGAAGAGAAAACCATGGGCGACAAGCAGATCGACGCCATCATGCAGAAACTGATTACTAACATCAAAAAGCAGCTTAATGCTGAGCTTAGGTAATCATAACTATAAATTATCCACTGTCAATTATAAATTAGTTTAAACATATGGGAAGAGCATTTGAATATCGTAAAGCTACGAAACTGAAGAGATGGGGCCACATGGCCAAGACATTTACAAAGATTGGCAAGCAGATTGCTATTGCTGTGAAGGCAGGCGGTCCAGAACCAGAGAACAATCCTGCATTGCGTGCTATCATCGCTAATGCCAAGCGTGAGAACATGCCAAAGGACAACATCGAGCGAGCTATCAAAAACGCGATGGGTAAAGACCAGAGCGATTACAAAGAGGTAACCTATGAGGGATATGGTCCTCACGGTATTGCCATCTTTGTTGAGACTTTGACAGATAACACCACACGTACTGTTGGTGACGTTCGTTCAGTATTCAACAAGTTCAACGGCAACCTTGGTACTCAGGGTTCTTTGAGTTTCCTTTTCGACCACAAGGCAGTGTTCACCTTCAAGAAGAAGGACGGACTGGATATGGACGAGATGATTCTCGACCTGATTGACTATGGTGTAGAAGATGAGTTCGATGAGGATGAGGAGGAAAACAGCATCACCATCTATGCCGATCCTTCAAGCTTCAGCGCTGTGCAGAAGCATTTGGAAGAGAACGGTTTCGAGGTAACAGGTGCTGAGTTCACCCGTATTCCTAACGACCTGAAGGATGTTACTCCTGAGCAGCGCGAGTCTATCGACAAGATGATTGAAAAACTCGAGGATTTCGATGATGTTCAGACGGTTTACACCAACATGAAGCCCGAGTAAAAAAGAATAAAGCCCTCGCCAATCAGGCGGGGGCTCATTCTTTAATAGTCTTTATCAGTGAAAGTCACGTCCAACCAAATCTTGTGCGGATTCTTTTCCGAGTGATACGTATATCTGAATTGATACTTATTCTCTTTATACGTATTCACCGTTGTGGATTTTTTCAGCTCTGCTTTCAGCAGGTTCACGGCATCCACCTCTTCCATCACACCGTCCTGATCCGCAAAATCCATCAGTGTATAGTGATAATGCAGTGTATGTGTTGCCCTGTCGAACGTCAGACTGTCTATCCTGATGTTCTTATCCAGTTTCTCAGGACACCTTTTGGCGGTATACTCCTTTGCTTCTCGCTCACAGCGATCTTCCAAGCTCTCATGACAAGCCGAAACAAGTATCGCCAGCACTACGATTGCACCTAATTTTATCATAACGAATATTATTTTTTGCCTGCAAAGTTACTCAGAAATATTAAATTTCATCGTGGAAAATCCAAAAAAATCCAAAAATATTAGATTTCTGCTGCTTTTTTTGTATCTTTGCACTTTAAAGTGCACATTATTATATAATGAATCATATAAGAAACTTCTGCATCATTGCGCATATCGATCATGGTAAGTCTACTTTGGCCGATCGTATGCTTGAGTTCACCAACACCATTCAGGTGACGGAGGGACAGATGCTCGATGATATGGATCTGGAGCGTGAACGTGGTATTACCATTAAGAGCCATGCCATCCAGATGGAATATACTTATCAGGGTGAAAAGTATATTCTAAATTTGATTGATACCCCAGGACATGTCGACTTCTCTTACGAGGTGTCGCGCTCGATAGCAGCCTGCGAGGGAGCCCTTTTGGTAGTCGATGCTACCCAGGGCGTACAGGCGCAGACCATCTCAAATCTCTATATGGCTATCGACCACAATCTGGAAATTATCCCTGTTATCAACAAAATCGACATGCCGTCGGCCATGCCCGATGAGGTAGAGGATGAGATTATCGACCTGATAGGTTGTGATCGCAGTGATATTATCCGTGCTTCAGGCAAAACAGGCGAGGGTGTCGAGCAGATTCTCGATGCCGTCGTAGAGCGCATCCCTCATCCGGAAGGCGATCCCGAAGCCCCGTTGCAGGCCTTGATTTTCGACTCTGTATTCAATTCTTTCCGTGGCATTATCGCTTACTTCAAGATCGTTAATGGCGTTATTCATACTGGCGACCATGTGAAGTTCTTCAATACAGGCATGGAGTACGATGCCGATGAGATTGGCGTGCTCAAGATGGATATGATTCCCCGTAAGGAATTGCGCACGGGCGATGTAGGCTATATCATTTCTGGTATCAAGAATTCGAAGGAGGTAAAGGTGGGCGATACCATTACCCATGTGGCTAATTCATGTAGTGCTGCTATCGAAGGTTTCCAAGAGGTGAAGCCCATGGTGTTCGCTGGTGTTTATCCTATCGATCCTACTGATTATGAGAATCTTAGAGCCTCGCTCGAAAAGCTTCAGCTTAACGATGCCTCGCTCACGTTTATGCCCGAGAGTTCTATCGCGCTGGGCTTTGGCTTCCGCTGTGGCTTCTTGGGATTGCTCCACATGGAGATCGTGCAGGAGCGCTTGGATCGCGAGTTCGATATGGATGTGATCACCACCGTACCCAACGTATCTTATATGTGCTACACCAAGCAGGGCGAAGTAAAAGAAGTACATAATCCCTCGGGTTTGCCCGATCAGACGATGATTGAGCATATCGAGGAACCTTATATCCGAGCCTCGATCATTACCGCAGCCGATTATATCGGGCCTATCATGACGTTATGTCTCGACAAGCGTGGCGAGCTCATCGACCAGCAGTATGTAAGCGGTAATCGTATTGAATTGCATTTTATGTTGCCTCTGGGCGAGATAGTAATCGATTTCTATGATAAGTTGAAGAGCATTTCCAAGGGTTATGCCTCTTTCGATTATCATGTCTCTGGTTTCCGTCCGTCTAAGTTGGCAAAGCTTGATATCCTTTTGAATGGCGAGCCTGTTGATGCGCTCTCTACACTGACGCATCAGGACAATGCTGTAACCTTTGGCCGTCGTATGTGCGAGAAGTTGAAAGAATTGATACCTCGCCAGCAGTTTGATATCGCTATTCAGGCAGCTATAGGCGCAAAGATTATTGCTCGCGAAACAGTAAAGCAGGTACGTAAGGATGTTACCGCTAAGTGTTATGGTGGCGACGTATCCCGTAAGCGCAAACTCTTAGAGAAGCAGAAGCGTGGTAAGAAGCGCATGAAGCAGATAGGAAATGTAGAAGTGCCCCAGAAGGCCTTCCTGGCTGTATTGAAATTGGACTAATAACATAATCATTATATATTACCTATGGCGAATAATACTACAATTAGAGACATTGCGAGAGAATTGGCCCGTCGTTACAGTACGATGACCCACGAAGAGCTCGACTTGCTGGAGAGCATCCTCGTGCCCATGAAATTCCAGAAAAACGAGTATGTGTTGAAAGAGGGCGATACCTGCACCAATATATATTGGGTGTTCAAAGGACTCGTTCGTCAGTTCTATTTCAAGAACGATAAGGAGCTCACAGAGTACATGGCCACCGAGAACAGTATTGTGATGTGTATTGAGAGCCTTTTCCGTGAGCAGCCCTCCCAGTTACAGATCAAGACGCTCGAGCCTACGATATTGATAGCGATCCCCAAGGCCGAACTTGAGGCTGTCGCCATGAAGAGTGTGAATATCCAGATCCTTTATCGTAAGATTTTGGAAGAGTCGCTTATTCTCAGTCAGCATCATGCTGACATGCTCCGTTTTGAGAGTGCCCAGGACCGTTATGCAAAACTCGTAAAGAATCAGCCTCAGCTGATACTTCGTGCCCCTCTGGTTTATATCGCCAGCTATTTGCAGATGACGCCCGAGACCTTGTCTCGTGTTCGTACCGCAGCCCTGATGGAGGGCAAATAAAAGTGATTAATGTCGCTCTAAGTAGAGTGCATGATCAATACACGAGGGTAGCTCTTCCTGATAGTGGGTCACGAAGATAAGCGTCACGTCAGGATTCTTGCAATAGTCGTCAACCAATTGTTTTACCATTTTGCGATTCTCGAGGTCGAGTCCGTGTAAGGGCTCGTCGAGAATCATCAGGTCCGGTTCCTTCACAAAAGCTCTCGCCAGCAATACGAGTCGTTGCTCGCCACTCGACATCTCCATAAAGTTGCGATTGGCAAGCTGGCCTATGCCTAGTTTTTCCAGCCATTTCCTGCATTGCTCTTTCTCAGCCTCATTGGGGCGCACATACAGTCCGATGGTATCTTTCAGTCCGCTGGCCACAATTTGTATGGCGGGTATATTCTGCTTGTAGCTGCGATGCATCTCAGGCGATACATAACCTATATGGCGCTTAATGTCCCAGATGCTCTCGCCCGAGCCGCGCTTATGGCCAAAGAGCGAGATGTCGCAGGCATAACTCTGCGGATTATCAGCACAAACGAGTGAGAGTAGGGTAGACTTGCCGCTTCCGTTCTCTCCCGACAGCGACCAGTGCTCGCCCCTCTTAACCGTCCAGTCCAGGTCTTTCAGTATTGTTCGCTCGCCATAGCGGATGGAAACGTGGTTAAAACGAATCACTTCGTTTAGTTGATAGTTGATAGTGGATAGTTGATAGTTATGATTTCCCTGCAAGCCTTTGTTCTCTGTATGAATCTGGTAATCATATCTATCCATTATCCACTGTTCACTATTCACTTTAGGCATCACCCTCATCTCCTTCACCTCTACGATATGCGTGATAAAATCAGGTATCTCGTCGCTCTTGGCCAGTACCAGAATAATCTGCAAGCCCTGCTCTTTGGTTAGCATCGCCATGAGCTCCTTTAGTTGGTCGCGCGTGGTGGCATCCAGTCCTATAAATGGGTTCTCCATAATCAGCACTTTTGGTGCCGTAAAGAGCGATGAAGCAAGTTTATATTTTCTTAGTTCGCCACTCGACAGCAAGATGATGTATTTATCGAGCAACGGCTCTAGATGAAACAGCTCATAGATGTGCTTCTGTAAGGCTCTGCGCACAGGTGTATCCTCACCAGCCAGCTGGTAAGCCTCTTCCAGCTTGCTGCCTACGGTGGGCGTTTCTTCGTCTATCTCCATCTGATTCCAACGCTGTTGCAGGAAATAGGTGCGATCATTATCGCCCCCGTAAGTATCACGAAACGTAATGTGTTTCAGATTGTTATAAGGTTCTTCAAAGCTGTACTTTACCATATCCGGGAAAGCCGGGTGCCTGCCCGTAAGCATAGCTACGAACATCGATTTGCCAGCACCGTTGCGCCCTACGATGGCGATGTGCTCGCCTTCTTCCATGCAGAAGTTTACAGGTTCTGCCATCGACCACTCTGGCTTTCTGGCCCTGGCGTTTATCATTTCAATCGTCTTCATCCTTTGTCTTACGTTTAGAAACTTTGTTTTGATTCTTGTTAACAAAATCCTTCCAGCCGCGATACTTTACCTCACTCTCTGGTCGCCCCATTTGCAGATAATGACAGTAGGCAGCAGCAAGGGCATCCGTTGCATCCATAAACTTACCCATCTCCTCGTTGGGTATCTTCAGCAGTCTCTGCAGCATACCCGCTACCTGCTCCTTCGAGGCATTGCCATTACCCGTCAGCGCCATCTTTATCTTCATAGGTGCATATTCATGGATGGGCACCCCGTGATGGATCGCCGCTGCGATAGCCGTCCCCTGCGCACGCCCCAGCTTCAGCATCGACTGCACATTCTTGCCAAAGAAGGGCGCCTCGATAGCCATCTCGTCGGGCAGGTATCCGTCTATGATACCCGTCACGCGCTCAAAAATATGTCCTAGCTTCAGGTAGGCATCGGGAAACTTACGCAGGTCGATAACGCCCATCGTCATCATCTGCGCCTTACCGTCTGCCACCTTCAGTAAGCCATAGCCCATCAGGTTCGTTCCCGGGTCAATACCTAATATTATTTTCTCCACGCCTGCAAAGGTAGTGGTTTTTCTTCTCTTCTCAAAATTATTTGGTCGATTTTCACAAAAAACTCACCTTCCTAGGCAGCGTTAGAATGAATTGCGTGCCGTCCTGGTAAGTCTCATCGTAGATCAGGTCTCCTCCCAGTTGGCGGGCCGTATGGCGACTCAGGGATAGTCCGAGACCGAAACCCTCCGTAAAGGCATCGAGTTTTGTAAACTCAATGAAGATACGGTCGCGTGCTTCTTCAGGAATACATGCACCGGTATTACTTACAGAGAATACGACTGTATCGTTTTCACCTGGCTGACAACAAATGGTAATAGCACCCTCACTAGTAAACTTACAGGCATTGTCGAGCAATTCGTCAAGGATAGAGCGCAGCGCTTTCCGGTCTGTATATATGGTGAAATCATCGGACACAGCACAATCTAAACCGATACTTACATTATCTGGTTTTTGGAGCGTTGCTGCAGCAATAGCCTCACGGCATAGTTCATTACAGCGGAGGTAGGTGAACGATTGCTTGTTCTCGCCTATTGATGAGGTGGAGAGCATTCTTGAAATATGGTTGATAGCCTTGGCACTCGACATGATGCGGAAGGTAATATCATCGACGTCCTCTTGTGGCAGTTCGTCACGACTCGTTGTAAGTACCTGTGTAAAACCGCAGATTATATTTAGTGGTGTACGTATCTGGTGCGACATGTCCTGAATAAATATATTTTTCTTTTCGTCAGCCTCTATCTTCAATTGATAGGCTTTGGCCAGTTCCTTGTTTCTTTGTTCCAGCTCAGCATTTACCTGCCTGATATTCTTCACTGATTTTGCCAGCGAATGCTGCATGGCAATGAAACAGTTGGTAAGCCGGCCTATGCAGTCGTGTCGGGTACTTGCAGGTAATACTTCCTCGAAATGGCCGTCGGCAATAAGCTGGGCTTGGTTGGAGAGCTGTTTGAGGGGCAGAACGGCTCTTCTTACAATTTGATAGCTGCACAGTAACAATAGCAGCAAGCCTATGCCGATGATAATCCAAACAGTGGCTAGCAATTGATAATAGCGCCTGAACACATCACTTGCAGGACATACGATGGCAATGCTCCATCCTGCTCGCTCTACCGGTCGATAGAATATAAAGGAGTCGTGTCCGTCTACGATGGTCTTTGCCATGCCGCTTCGCCCGGCAATCATTGCCTTACCGATACTTTCTATGTCGCTACGCGATTCTGGGGCGGCATCGCTGAAGACGGTTTCCTTATATAGTTTAGCTGTGTCGGGATGCACCATATAGGTTCCTGTGTTATCGATCATGATAGCCGCTGAGTTGGGATAGCTCTTGATGGTGGAAAACGACTCAGATAGCCACTTCAGTGTCAGACTGGTCGTGATAGACCCCACATACTTGCCATCGACATCGCGCATAGGACAGCAGAATGAGGTCAGGATGTCTCTCGACGAGAGTGTCCCCTCATTGTAATCGTCAAAGCAGTCTACCCATGAAGCCGCTCCAAGGGTTCTGGGCGTTTTATACCATACTTTCTCAAAGTACTCGAAAGGTCCTTCGCGCACGGTAGTGATGGTATCGTCTTGTCGCAGGGAATAGGCTGAATAATAGCGGCCCATTTCCGGAAAATAGTATGGCTCCATCGAAATGGCTACTCCTGTCAGGAAGTCGTATTTCTCGACGGCTCGACGGCTGATGGCTAGTAGAGAGTCGGGATAGAGATGATTGGGCGTGGTTGCTGCCAGGTAGTTCGTGATCATTTCAGTATCGTCCATAATACCGTTGATGCGCACTGCCGTATTGTCGAGCAACTGTTCAGCCCTTTCGATGGCAACCTTCTGAAGGTATTCCTTGCCGTGACTGAAAAGGAAGTTAAAGAGTATGATGAAACCCATTGTAATAATAAATACGATGAGCAGACCTAAACGCAGGGATAGTCGCTTTTGGATAAAGTGAAATAGATGTTTCATAGCTTCTTGTTCAGCAATTTATCCAATAAGCGGACGATAGCCTCAGTGGCAGATTCAATCTCTACCTGTAACTGAGTCATCTTTTCAGATGATAAGTTCTGATAGTGGTGACAGATGGTATCGGTATGTCGACAAAGGGTGTCAACTGGAGTTGTCATCTGGTTGGTCATGTCGTTTTGGAACTTGGCCTTCAGGTTTTCGTAAGCCAGTGCCTCGCTATAGGCCATCTGCAAGGCATCAATCTGCCGGTTAAGCACAGCCTGGTCTTGCTTCATCTTTGTCATGTAGGCTGCTAGCGACAGTTGCATCTTCGACAAGCTATTCTGAAGCTGTCCTATTTCGTCTATTTGTCTACTGTCGGGGATGGTCTCGTCCAGATGCCCGTCATTGATACGTTGTGCAGAATCTGCCAGTAAATGGAGTGGGCGCAAATGGTGGTCAATAACCCACCAAAGCACAATCAGCAGTACTAATATACCAGATACTCCCCAGCCAAAGAGTTTTATTTGCATGTCGGTAAACCTACTGTAGATATCCTCTACGGGAAATGTGATAACCAGGCCGTATCGCCCGTTGTAAACTGGTTGGTAAAATACGTATTGCTGCTGGCCGTCGTGCTGCTCGATGCGATAGTCGTGCTTGACGGTAGTGGCGTTATCTGCTACCATCAGGCGAGCATTAGGCAGCTTCTGGTTCAGCGCCAAAATATAGTTGCCCTCTCTAATCAACTTTTCTATTGTAGTTTTGTCTATGTTTACCGTCTGTTGTTCAAGATTTGCTGTTATGTCGGTTAATTGCAGCTTGTTGTCTATTCTTTGAGCGATATTCTCCAGAGTTTGATGAGTAATATCCACCGACTCGTCTCTTATCACCTCTTTTGTATAGCGCGATAGCAGTAATAGAACAACCAGAGAGATTGCCAATACGAACCCTGCGGTCAATAGGTTAAGTCTGTCAGTCATATAAATATGAAGATTATTTTGCTACAAAAATAATAAAAAAAGCGAAATGATGAATCTAAATCTTCAGAAAATTATATTTCTTTATGAATTTTGCCTTCTGTGCGACATATCCAGGAGGCATTTTGTAAAGTGACGCAGGATTGCGGCCGATGGCGCAGTAAAGAGTAGTGTACTGAAATAAGATTCCGAATATATCTGCAAAAAGCGAGGAACCATCAGGTTCCTCGCTTCGCTTCGTTCTAACATGAAAAATTTTCTTTCGGGTCTAAATTCCCATGCAGCTAGTAGCACCCAGCGCAGTCAAAATAGCTGTAGCTACTGATGCAATAATCTGCACAATCCACTTTACAGTCTCTTTCTTCGTCATAATCGTTAATGTTTAATGGTTATTCAAATTTCTCGAGTTTTTTCGACCACGAATTATACGAATTTTAGCTGCGCATACCTTATTTCTTTATATCGAATTTCACGAATCCATGCGGCAGCATATTCGTTTAATTCGATAAATTCGTGGTCGGTATAATTACTTCGTGGTTGTTAAAAAATCCGTTTAATCCGCGAAATCCGTTGTCCCTCCTCCCTCCCGTTCTCTAAGGCTTAATCGTCGTCGCCTGTCTGGCTGCCGCCGTTGTCACCGCCGCCTCCGATATTGCCACCCTGGTTGCCTGAGTCTGAACCGCTGCCTGAACCTGCGTCCTGACCTGCCTTATACTCGGCAATAGCCGTAGCGATGGGCTTCAAGGTTACTACCTTCTTCTTGCCATCGATGATTACCTCGCTGCTCTCTACGATGTTGCGGAGTTCCAAGGTGCAGGCATCCTTGAACTTAGGACCGCAGAGGTTGTCAAAAAAAGAGGTTCCAGAGATATTAAAAAAGGAGTTCCACAATGTTGTTCGTAGAACTCCTATGGCGGAAAGTGAGGGATTCAAACCCCCGATACCCGGAAAGGGTATACCGGATTTCGAGTCCAGCGCATTCGGTCACTCTGCCAACTTTCCAATGATGCAATGGCCTATAAACCTTTTGCGATTGCAAAGGTAATACAAAAACTTGATACTACCAAAAGAATTGTGGGAAACTTGCGAATTTTATTCGAAAGTAAGCTTCTGCAGGCGATTTCTTAGTTGTTCTGCCTCGTTCTTGCGGATACCTAACTTTATTTCGCAAGTGTTGTCGTAGATCTGTGATATAATCCTTGGCTGCATCTCTTTGACGATTCGCATCACATCGTTCATCATCGGGTAGGCGAAGGTATAGGTGATGACTTCTTCTACCTGACGTGTTTCTATTTCGCTGTGAGCGATGGCATCGGCAGCAGCCTCGCGATAGGCCACAATCAGACCGCTGGTACCAAGATTAACACCGCCATAATAGCGAACCACCACAATAAGGATATCGGTGAGTTCGTTAGAATTGATTTGTCCTAGAATGGGCTTTCCGGCTGTAGAAGAGGGCTCTCCGTCATCATTGGCTCTGAACTCGGTGCGCTCAGGCCCGAGCATATAGGCATAGCAGACGTGGCGGGCATCAAAGTATTTCTTGCGATAACGAGCCAGAATTTCTTTGATTTCTTCTACCGACGACACATGATGAGCGAAGGCGAGGAACTTGCTACGCTTTTCGGTGTAGTAGCCCTCGCCTTCGCTTTTAATCGTTTTAAATTCGTCGAGAATCATTAATTATTATATTCCTGCCAAGACTTGATTTTCACATCTTCGAGGTTCATGGCGGTGAAGGCTTCGATGAAGGCCTTTGCCAAACGAACGTTCGTCATCAGAGGAATATTGTGATCGATAGCACCACGGCGAATCTTGTAACCGTTGGTCAACTCGCGAGAGGTATGGTTCTTCGGTACATTGATAACCAAGCCAACCTTATGCTGAGAAATCAGATCCATTACATTCATTGAACATTGACCATTGACCATTGATGTTTCTTCGTCGGGCCATGCCACGGCAACAGCCTTTACGCCATTATCGTTGAAGAACTTGGCGGTTCCTGCTGTGGCATAGATGGTGTAACCCTTCTTAGCCAACTGCTGAGCGGGCTCGAGCAAGCTTACCTTACCCTTGGCACCACCTGAAGAAATCAGCACGGCATCCTTAGGAATAGAGTAACCTGTGGCAATCAAGCTGTTGAGCATAGCCTCGTTGAGGTCATCGCCCAAGCATCCAACCTCACCTGTAGAGCTCATGTCTACACCCAGTACTGGGTCGGCATTCTGCAAGCGGGCAAATGAGAACTGCGAAGCTTTTACACCGATGCGGTCTATATCGAACTCGCTGCGCTCTGGCTTCTGATAAGGTGCGTCGAGCATGATCTTCGTAGCCGTCTCGATGAAGTTGCGCTTCAGAATCTTCGATACGAATGGGAACGAACGAGAGGCACGGAGGTTACACTCGATAACCTTTACTTCGCGGTTCTTAGCCAGGAACTGGATGTTGAAAGGTCCGCTGATATTCAGCTCGGCAGCAATCTTGCGGGCAATCTTCTTAATCTGACGAATGGTAGAGAAGTAGATGTGCTGGGCGGGGAATACCATCGTGGCATCACCAGAGTGTACACCAGCATACTCTACGTGCTCAGAGATAGCGTACTCGATCACCTCGCCCTTATCGGCTACAGCGTCGAACTCAATCTCCTTGGTCTCGGTCATGAACTTAGATACGACTACGGGGAATTCCTTAGATACCTCGGTTGCCATGTTCAGGAAGCGATGCAGTTCCTCTTCGTCGTAGCAGACGTTCATGGCTGCACCAGAGAGTACGTAAGAAGGACGAACCAGTACGGGATAACCTACCTTCTTAACAAACTCCTTCACATCGTCGAAGCTTGTCAGTGCCTGCCATGAAGGCTGGTCGATGCCAAGTTTATCGAGCATTGCCGAGAACTTATCACGGTTTTCTGCACGGTCGATGTCAACAGGACTCGTACCCAGTACAGGTACACCCTGACGATGGAGCTTCATAGCGAGGTTGTTTGGAATCTGACCACCTACTGATACAATCACACCACGAGGCTCCTCAAGGTCGATCACGTCGAGCACGCGCTCCAGTGAAAGTTCATCGAAGTACAGGCGGTCGCACATATCATAGTCGGTAGACACCGTCTCAGGATTGTAGTTGATCATGATACTCTTATAACCCAGCTTGCGGGCTGTATTGATGGCATTCACTGAACACCAGTCGAACTCTACAGAAGAACCGATGCGATAAGCACCAGAACCCAGAACGACTACCGACTTTTCGTGAGCATAGTAGTTGATATCGTGGGCTGCAACATAGTTCTCACCAGTAGGATTGCCAAATGCTGGCGTATGGGTATAGGTGAAATAGAGGTAATTGGTAAGCTCCGGATGCTCAGACGCTACCGTAGGAATGCGCTTTACAGATGGCAGTATGCCACGCTGCTTACGATACTTACGAACGGCAAGATTTTCTGTCTCCATGTTACCACCCTCTGGTTTCATGACGAAGCGGGCAATCTGGAAATCACTGAAGCCGCAACGCTTTACCTCGAGTAATAATTCGTCAGAAAGTTCCTCAAGCGAATTGTATTTCTGAAGTTCATGCTTCAGGTCGACAATGTGCTTCAAGCGTTTCAAGAACCAGATATCAATCTTTGTGAGTTCCTCGATGCGCTCTATGGTGTAACCCTCTTCGAGTGCCTGGGCGATGGCGAAGATACGCAGGTCGGTAGGATTAGCCAACTCCTCGTCAAGATTGTCGAACTTGGTGTGGTCGTTGCCTACAAAACCGTGCATGCCCTGGCCAATCATACGCAGACCCTTTTGTATCATCTCCTCAAAGCTGCGGCCGATACTCATAATCTCACCAACAGACTTCATGGAAGAACCGATCTGACGGCTTACACCAGCAAACTTGGTAAGGTCCCAACGAGGAATCTTACAAATCATATAGTCGAGCTGTGGAGCAACGTATGCCGATGATGTGGTACCCATCTCACCAATCTGGTCGAGGGTATAGCCGAGGGCAATCTTAGCGGCAACGAAGGCGAGGGGATAGCCAGTGGCCTTGGATGCCAGCGCTGAAGAACGGCTCAGACGAGCGTTGATCTCAATGATACGATAGTCGTTGGTTTCTGCATTGAATGCGAACTGAATATTACATTCACCGACGATACCCAGGTGCTTTACACACTTGATTGTAATCTCCTGCAGCATCTTAACCTGCTCTTCCTTCAATGAACAAGTAGGAGCCACTACGATGCTCTCACCAGTATGGATACCCAGAGGATCGAAGTTTTCCATCGAGGCTACTGTAAAGCAATGGTCGTTAGCATCACGGATGCACTCGAACTCAATCTCTTTCCAACCTTTCAGCGACTCCTCAACAAGAATCTGTGGTGCAAAAGTAAAGGCTGATTCTGCCAACTCTCTGAATTTCTTCTCGTCAGGACAGATACCTGAGCCAAGACCACCGAGGGCATAAGCAGAACGAATCATGATAGGGAAGCCAATCTCGTGGGCTGCCTTCAGGGCATCTTCCATCGACTCTACAGCGTGGGATACAGGCACCTTCAGATCGACCTCTGCCAGTTTTTTAACAAAAAGGTCGCGGTCCTCTGTATTCATGATGGCCTCGACACTTGTTCCTAAAACTTCAACTCCGTACTCCTTAAGCGTTCCATTCAAATAGAGCTCTGTTCCGCAGTTCAGTGCGGTTTGACCTCCAAACGCCAACAGAATACCGTCGGGACGTTCTTTCTTAATGATTTCTGTTACGAAGTGTGTATTAACGGGCTGGAAATACACTTTGTCTGCAATACCTTCACTGGTTTGGATGGTTGCGATGTTTGGGTTAACGAGTACACTCTTGATACCTTCTTCGCGAAGCGCCTTTAAAGCTTGTGAACCAGAGTAGTCAAACTCTCCTGCTTGTCCGATTTTCAAGGCACCCGATCCGAGTACCAACACCTTTTTCAGTTCTTTTTTCATTTTGGGTTGATTTTGATATCCTTGTTCTTAAATCGCGTGCAAAGTTACGAAGTTATTTCGAGAAAAATGCACAAATCCAATTTTTTTTTGTAATTTTGCAGCCGTGAACACAGAAATATTATCTCAGCTCAATGATAGTCAGCGCATAGCAGTGGAATACTGCGATGGTGCAAGCTTGGTAATAGCTGGTGCCGGATCTGGAAAGACACGCGTGCTGACGTATAAGATAGCATGGCTTTTGATGCAAGGAATGAAACCTTGGCAGATACTCGCATTGACCTTTACTAACAAGGCAGCCCGGGAAATGAAGGAAAGAATAGGGCGCCTGGTGGGCGAAGAAGAGGCGAGATACCTGCAAATGGGTACTTTTCACAGTGTTTTTGCACGCATCTTGAGGTCTGAAGCGGATAAGATAGGTTTTAATTCGAATTTTACCATTTACGATCAGACAGATGCCCGTTCGCTGGTAAAGGCGATTATCAAAGAGATGAATCTCGACGACAAGGTGTATAAACCTGCATCCGTTGCCGACAGAATCTCCATGGCGAAGAACCATCTGCTGCTTCCTCAGGCTTATGCGCAGAGTGCCTGGGCTAGAGATGATGCCAGTCAGAAGCGCCCTCAGGTCTCTAATATATATATAAGGTATATGGAGCGGTGCCGTCAAGCCAACGCCATGGACTTTGATGATTTGCTGGTTCAGACGTGGGTTTTGTTCCAGAGCCATGAGGAAATTCGCCAGAAATACGTCGATAAGTTCCATTTTGTGCTGGTAGATGAGTATCAGGACACGAACTTTGCGCAACAAGCCATCGTTTATCAGTTGACGAAAGAGCGCCAGAAGGTATGTGTTGTTGGCGACGATGCCCAGAGCATCTATTCTTTCCGAGGCGCCAATATCGATAATATCCTGAACTTTCAGAGTCAATACAATAACACGAAGCTCTTCAAATTGGAGCAGAATTACCGTTCTACGCAGTTGATTGTTCAAGCGGCTAATTCACTTATCAGAAGAAATGAGCGACAGATTCCGAAGAATGTGTTCTCGAAGAATGAGCATGGTGAGAAGCTGCAGCTGAAGCCAGCATATAGCGATAGGGAAGAGGCGATGATTGTAACGCAGGATATCAAGCGACTGAAGCGACAGGATCATTGTAATTGGAGCGATTTCGCCATTTTGTATCGCACCAACTCGCAGAGCCGAAGTTTTGAGGAACAGATGCGCAAGGATAATATCCCATATCGCATTTATGGTGGACTGAGTTTCTACCAGCGTAAGGAAATAAAAGACGTCATAGCCTATTTCCGACTGATTGCCAATCCTAACGATGAAGAGGCTTTCAAGCGTATCATTAACTATCCTGCCCGTGGTATCGGCGATACGACTGTGGGTAAGATTATCCAGACGGCTCAGGCTTATGGCGTAAGTTTGTGGCAAGTGATTAAGGAGCCCGTGCTCTTCCCGATGGATGTGAGCAAGGGTACGATGACGAAGATTCAGGCTTTCAGAGAACTGATAGAGAGTTGGATTGGTCGTGTGAATACAGAGGATGCCTACGTGCTGGGTCATGATATCATTATGAACTCCGGTATTAGTAAGGATATCTATAGTGGTCGTAATCCTGAGGATATCTCGCGTCAGGAAAACCTTGAAGAATTCCTTAGTGGTATGCAGGACTTTGTAGAGAGTCGTCGCGAGGAAGATATGGTCGACGAGGTGTATCTGCCTGATTTCCTGCAAGAAGTGGCATTGCTGACAGACCTAGACAGTGAAGACGGAGATTCGAATGATAAGGTGACGCTGATGACCATTCACTCAGCCAAGGGACTTGAGTTCCCAACGGTCTTCGTAGTGGGATTGGAGGAGAATATCTTCCCAAGTCCGATGTGCACTAATTCGATGCGTGAGCTCGAAGAAGAGCGCCGTTTGCTCTATGTAGCCATTACGCGAGCTGAGAAACATTGCATACTTACCTGTGCGCAGAACCGATTCCGCTATGGCAGAATGGAGTATGATACCCCTTCGCGATTTATCCGTGATATCGATCCTGGATTGCTCGATGTTCATTCTGAAGCGGGTGGGGGCGACGTATCGCCCAGAAAGGCCTACAATCGGTACGATGGCGGTGCGTATGGAACGGGCAATACTGGCGGTTATAGCCGCAGTAGCCGGTACGAAAGTGAAGGCCCGGAATGGATGCAGAACCCAAGACCCGTAGCGACGCAGTTCAGAGCTGATCCGAAGCCGAGAGCCGTTGCTCCACGACAACCAGAAAAGCCCGTCGATCCCTTTGGCCCCAACTTCAAACGTGTGTATAATGCTGTGGCCCCACGTCCGATGGCTTCCGATCCCAGTACTGGCGATTTGCGTGAAGGTTGCAGAATAGAACATCAGCGTTTTGGTATTGGCGAGGTCGTAAAGATAGAAGGTACAGGTGAAAACACCAAAGCTACCGTTGCTTTCCGAAATGCGGGTACCAAGCAACTGCTATTAAAATTCGCAAAGTTCAAGATTATTGGATAACAATTAGAGCGTCTCGTTTTCAGGGCGCTCTAATTGTCTTTTCTTAGCTTTTGGAAGATGCTTCTGCTTTCGGAGCCAGGCAGCTTTTCTTGCCTCGTACTCCTCATGATGCTTCTCTAAATATCCATCAGCCATTGCTATCTGCTTTTAAATTTAGCATAAATCACTTTCATCTCTAAGAGATTTCCTTCACCACCTACAAGCTTGGTACTCGTTAGTCCCATTTCGTTGCCGATAGAAGAAATGCTTGATGAAGCACTACCATAGCTGTCATACGATGTGGTAGAATATGTACTGATAGGTATCAATAAAACCTTGTTCCAATCCGGATGTTTGACCACCCATTGAGGGTCGCTTTTCAGCCCGTCGGCCTTCTGTTTAGCCATCAGCGTAACGATGTTACTGATATTGTTGAATGTATAAGCATTCTTTGACAGACCAGTCATATACGATGACACGTTGTCGTAAAGTGTTTTGGTTTCAAAAAACGTCTCCACGCTATCTTCCATCACCATCAGAACATTTTTAGGTATTTCGATAGGAAGGTCAATATAATCAAGAGAACTATTCAGACGATTGAATGATATGTCCACAGAGAGCAAAGAATCCTTTTCGTGAGCTGCTGTAATCTCGTCTATAGGTAATGTTACCTCGGTAAAGATGCCAGCAGGTGATTTCAGATACGTACAACTGGTATCTTCGATCAGTCTGTTCAGAGCCTCTTTATCATTATAAACCGTGACGGTCTGGAGCACCTCATTTGTAGATGATGTCGTGAAAATGGCATTTGTTTCCGTGTTGTCCTTGTTGTAGCGATAGAAAACACGCATGTCGATCTCGTTGATCATAGCCATTACACCTAAGCCGTCGCTGATTTCAAAAAAGAAACCTGGGCAAAGGTTATTCACAAAGTTATATGAATTCTTGAAGTATTCAGGATGTTCGTAGTAATTACGCAATAAGTAGGTGCCGTAATTATTATAGGTAACCCCTTTTTTGTCTGTATATGGTTCGTTAAGAGCGATACGTACATGCTCATTAAAAGAGGATGTAGATCGCAGACTATCTGAAAACATGAGGTTTGCAATCGAGAACATGGTACTCTTCTTTAAACCATCGGCCCTGATATAACCTTCTGCTTTCGGATCGAAGTTACTATAGTATATCCTGGTGTCGCTCATAGGATGGTCGAGCTCCAGTATATTAATCTTAATAGGTGTAAGCGAATCACCATAACAGTCGTCTCTATCCATATAAATCCAGATCTGACAAGAATCAGCTGCAATGTCTCCATCGTATGTGCTTAAGATCTTACTCTTGTCGGGCAGTGTGGTGTTCTCAAGCATGTTAAACTGAGTCATGAATTCACTTTCTACATAAGATGCAGTCTCTGGATCTTTTACCTTTCCGAAATAGCAATCGAAGTCACGAGAATACACGGCATCTACCAAGACCGACTTAGAGGTGGCATGATAGGTACCTGTTGATACTTCAAGTTTTTCTGTTTCATTGGTAAGTGACGTACCTACACTAACGGTGTCTTCACTACAAGATATTAACGCCATTGCAGCTATTGCAATCGCTGTCGTCGAAATAATTTTCATTTTAAGAGTTGCGTTTACATTATTCTATACTCGGAGCCTACTCTTCAGGGAATAGTTTCTCGTAGAAGGTCTCGTAGGCATCGGCAAAATCTTCCTGATAGCCAAGCAGCGGAATATTCTTAGCATTGGCGTAGTCAAGAAGAGCTGGATTAACCTTTGGATCGGATGCAATCACACCGTCACTGTAGTCGATAGCCAACTTTCCGAGTTCATCAAAATCGAAATTATTATTGTAATCCTTTAAAAGTTCTTCTTTGGCATCACGGAACTCCAAGCATTTCTTGAAGTCTTCACCCATGCCGTTATCAATGCTCTTGGCGAAGAGCGAAGTAACGACCTTCGTGTCAGCGAACGAAGGCTCATCGTGGTAGGCCGTCTTCACATATAGTGGTATAACGGCACTCATCCAACCTTGACAATGGATGATGTCGGGCACCCAACGGAGCTTCTTGACCGTTTCAAGCACACCACGTGCGAAGAAGATGGCACGCTCTCCATTATCCGAATAATCGTTGCCATTTTCATCCTTTTCCATCTGGCGCTTGTTGAAATAGTCATCATTGTCGATGAAATATACCTGTATCCTTGCCGATTGAATCGAGGCTACTTTAATGATAAGTGGGTGGTCTGTATCATCAATAATCAGATTCATACCAGAAAGACGAATCACCTCGTGTAATTGTCCACGACGTTCGTTAATAACTCCCCATTTAGGCATAAAGGTGCGGATTTCGTGACTGCGCTCTTGCATTGCCTGTGGGACGCTCTTTCCCATGAGCGATAAATTGGTGTCAGGGACGTAGGGAGAAATCTCCTGATTGATAAATAAAATCTTCTTTTTTGCCATCTTTAGCTTCTTTTGCTTTGCAAAGGTACTAATAATTTTGCACAAATCAGCGGTTTGGTGCCGGATTTTAGCAAAAAGTGACTAATATTACAAATAATTCACAAAGAGTATTAAAGATTGCTTATTTCAAAGGGCTTCCTTTTGGCGACTAATTAATTATTGGTACTTTTGCACAGTAAATCAAAATGAAAAAAGAAGTGGAATTTAATTATCAGGATGAACGATTTGCAGATTTGCAGATGTTGAGGTATAAGTTGAAGGGGCTTGAACGGCTCTCGTTACAGCAAAAAAAACTTATATATTATCTCTCAAAAGCGACGCTTTTCGGTCGCGATATTACCTTCGATCAGTTTGGTAAGTACAACCTCCGTATTCGTAAGATGCTGGAGGCGGTTTATACCGATTTAACCATTCCTCACAATACTGCTGAATTCAGGGCATTAGAGGTATATCTCAAGCGCTTGTGGTTCTCGAGTGGTATTCACCACCATTATGGTTCTGAGAAGTTTAAGCCTGGCTTTTCTGAGGCTTGGCTTCGTGATACATTAAATAAGGTAGAGGCGCAGAAGTTGCCTTTGAAGGAGGGGGAAACGGTTGATGAGATGTGCAACGAACTCTTCCCCGTAATCTTCGATGAAACCGTGCTTCCTAAGCGTGTAAACCAGGCTGATGGCGAGGATTTGATACAGACATCGGCTTGTAATTTCTACGATGGTGTCACACAAGCGGAGGCAGAAACCTTCTATCTTCAGATGAAACAAGCGGATGCCCATCCGGATACGCCTGTCTCGTATGGACTCAATACGACTTTGGTGAAAGAAGACGATAAGGTAAAAGAGCTGGTTTGGTCATCGGAGGGTAAATATGCAAATGCTATCCGTCATATCGTTTTTTGGTTGGAAAAGGCTTTGGAGGTTGCAGAGAATGATCAACAGAATAAAGTCATATCTTTGTTGATAAGATATTATAAATCAGGCGATTTAAATGTTTTTAATGAATATTGCATTGAATGGTTGAAAGAGCACGATTCAGCGATTGATTTCATTAATGGTTTCATTGAGGTGTATGGCGATCCCATAGGATTGAAAGGTTCGTGGGAGGGCCTTGTGGAATATATCGATGAAGAGGCCAGTCGTCGTACACAGACCATCAGCAAGAATGCCCAATGGTTTGAAGACCACTCGCCCGTTGATCCTCGTTTTAAGAAACCAGTGGTAAAGGGTGTCTCAGCTAATGTAATCTGTGCAGCAATGCTTGGTGGCGATGAATACCCTGCTACAGCCATCGGTATTAACCTCCCGAATGCAGATTGGATCAGGGCACAATATGGTTCAAAAAGTATTACGATTAGTAATATTACTGATGCCTATAACAAAGCCGCTCATGGCAATGGATTTAAAGAAGAGTTTGTGATAGATGCAGAAACGCTCGCTTTAATCGAGAAATATGGAGATGTATGCGATGACCTGCATACCGATCTGCATGAATGCCTTGGACATGGTAGCGGACAATTGTTGCCTGGTGTCGATCCTGATGCCCTGAAAGCCTATAGCAGTACCATCGAAGAGGCAAGAGCCGATTTGTTCGGACTCTATTATATCGCTGATGCTAAACTCATTGAACTTGGCTTGGTACCTGATGCAGAGGCCTATAAGTCTCAGTATTATACCTATATGATGAATGGTTTGATGACCCAATTGATTCGTATCGCTCCAGATAATCAGATAGAAGAAGCTCACATGCGGAATCGGGCCTTGATAGCCAGATGGTGCTATGAGCATGGAGATGCCATCAAAATACAGAAGCGCGAGGGTAAGACCTACGTTGAAATCACAGATTACGAAGGTTTGCGCCAATTGATAGCCCAATTACTCGCTGAAATCCAGCGCATTAAGAGCGAGGGCGATTATGATGCAGCCAGATTACTGGTAGAGCGCTATGCTGTAAAGGTAGATCATGAACTGCATGCAGAAGTGCTGGAGCGCTATCAGCGTCTGAATCTGGCACCCTACAAAGGCTTCATCAATCCTCAGCTGTTGCCCGTTTATGATGCCAATGGCGAGATTTGCGATCTTCAGATTAATTATGGTGAGAGTTATGCGCACCAGATGTTGCGCTATAGTGCAGAATATGGTACACTGATTTAGATTAAACATTAAAAGATTAGAAATTAAATGGATTTAAACCAACAGATAAAAGAAATTAAGCAATCATTCCGTCTGATGATGGACGGAATGGTTGCTGCTTCTATGCGCAACAAAGGCGTTGACTACAAACTGAACTGGGGTGCCACCCTGCCACGACTACGAGATAAAGCAGAAGAATATGGCAAGAACTACGATCTTGCCATTGCGCTTTGGAAAGAAAACGTTCGTGAGTGCAAACTCTTGGCTACGATGATTATGCCAGCAGACGAGGTGTTGCCAGAGGTGATCGATATCTGGATGGAACAAATCGAGACCCAGGAAATCGCAGAGCAAGCAGCGTTTAATCTTTTCCAGTATCTGCCTTTTGCTGCAGATAAAGCCTATACCTGGATTGCATCGGATAAAGAACTCTATCAGCTTTGTGGTTTCCATATCTTGTCGCGCCTGTTTATGAATGGTCAGGAGCCTAATGAGCGAGGCATCAATGAATTTATCGATCAGGGTTTAGCAGCTCTGATGGGCGACAGTATTGCTGTAAAAAAGGCTGCTTATGCGAGTTTTCAGCACTTTGCAGACTTAGGTCTTGTGTACGAGCGACTTGCTAAAAGTGCGCTTAAAACCATTAATTTGGAATTTTTATAATTAATAATTCTTTCGTTTGACTGAAAATGCGTACCTTTGTGCGGTTTTCAAGGAAATCAGATGAAACAGAGTGTATACGAGGCCGTTGAACGCATCTTGAACAACTATCTTGAGATGAACAATCATCGCAAGACGCCTGAACGCTACACCATCTTAAAGGCCATATACAGCACGAGTGGTCATTTCACTGTAGATGAGCTAAGCGAGAAACTAGAGCGCGACTTCAATTTCCCAGTAAGTAGGTCTACCTTATATAATACGTTGAATCTGTTCTTGGAACTGCGACTTGTGATGCGTCATCGCTTTCAAGGTTCTACGAAGTATGAGGCTTTTTACGATAACAACAGTCATTGCCATCAAGTCTGTTCGATGTGCGGCAAGGTTACCGAAATTAAGGCGCCAGAAGTTCTCAAAGCGATAGACAACATTCGATTTAAGCGCTTCAGGAAAGATGGCTTTTCGCTCTATGTCTATGGCGTATGCAGTAGTTGCCAAACCAAGATGACAAGGCGGAAGAAACAAGAAACTGAGAAGAAAGATAAACAGAATAAAAAAGCATTATGAACAAAGGTAAAGTTGATGTCCTGCTGGGTTTGCAGTGGGGCGACGAAGGAAAAGGTAAGGTGGTTGATGTACTGACCCCCAAGTACGATGTAGTAGCACGCTTCCAGGGTGGTCCTAATGCTGGTCATACCCTTGAGTTCGAAGGTCAGAAGTATGTGCTTCGTTCTATTCCCTCTGGTATCTTCCAGGGTGGAAAGGTGTGTCGTTTTGGCGCCCGATCTCTTTATGGAGGAGGCAAAGGCACTTGAGGCAAGTGGTCATGATCTGCATGCTCGTTTGCATATCTCTAAGAAGGCCCATCTGATTATGCCTACCCATCGTGTGCTTGATGCAGCTTATGAGGCTCAGAAGGGTAAGGACAAGGTAGGTACTACTGGTAAGGGTATTGGTCCTACTTATACTGATAAGGTAAGTCGTAACGGTCTTCGTGTGGGTGATATTCTCGAGAACTTTGAGGAGAAGTATGCCAAGGCCAAGGCTCGCCACGATGCTATCCTGAAGTCGCTCAATTTTGAGTACGACATCACTGAGGTCGAGAAGAAGTGGTTGGAGGGTATTGAGTATCTGCGTCAGTTCCCAATCGTCGATTCTGAGCATGAGATCAATAATATCCTGAAGAGTGGCAAGAGCGTGCTTTGCGAAGGTGCTCAGGGTACGATGCTTGATGTAGACTTCGGAAGCTATCCATTTGTTACTTCTTCGAATACCATTTGTGCTGGTGCTTGCACTGGTCTCGGTATCGGACCTAACAAGATTGGCGATGTGTTTGGTATCATGAAGGCTTATTGCACCCGAGTTGGTGCAGGTCCTTTCCCCACTGAGCTGTTCGATGAAACGGGTAAGAAGATTCGCGACCTTGGTCATGAGTATGGTGCTGTTACAGGTCGTGAGCGTCGTTGTGGTTGGATCGACCTTGTAGCCCTGAAGTATTCTATCATGGTGAATGGTGTTACCCAACTCATTATGATGAAGAGCGACGTGCTTGATGGCTTTGATACTATCAAGGCTTGTGTGGCTTATAAGCAGAATGGTCAGGAAATCGACTACTTCCCCTATAATATTGAAGAAGGTATCGAGCCTGTTTATAAGGAGCTCCCGGGTTGGAAAACGGATATGACGAAGTTTACCAGCGAGGATCAGTTCCCACAGGCGTTCAAGGATTATATCTCTTTCCTTGAGGCCCAGCTCGAAACACCTATTAAGATTATCTCTATCGGTCCTGATCGCGACCAGACAATTGTAAGAAAGTAAATGGCACAGAAACCAAGTATTCCTAAAGGAACGCGCGACTTTTCTCCGATGGAGATGGCCAAGCGCAATTATATTTTCGATACCATCAAGCAGGCTTATCAGCTCTATGGCTTCCAGCAGATAGAGACCCCTGCGATGGAAACCCTCGGCACACTGATGGGTAAGTATGGCGAAGAGGGAGATAAACTGCTTTTCAAAGTTCTCAATAGCGGTGACTATCTTAATAAGGTGAGCGATGAGGAGCTGAAAGAGCGCAATGCCCTTCATCTGGCGGCAAAGCTCTGTGAAAAGGGACTTCGCTACGATCTTACCGTACCTTTTGCCCGTTATGTGGTGATGCATCGCGAGGAGTTGCAGTTGCCTTTCAAGCGTTATCAGATGCAGCCAGTTTGGCGTGCTGATCGTCCGCAGAAGGGTCGCTATCGTGAGTTCTGGCAATTCGATGGCGATATCGTGGGCTCAGATTCTCTGCTCAACGAGGTAGAGCTCATGCAGATTGTCGACACCGTGTTTACCCGTTTTGGCGTTCGTGTTCAGATTAAGATCAACAACCGCAAGATTCTGAGTGGTATCGCTGAGGTGATTGGTGCTGCTGAGAAGATTGTGGATATCACCGTAGCCATCGATAAACTCGATAAAATCGGCTTGGAGAATGTGAATGCCGAGCTTCGCGAAGACGGACTTTCCGACGAGCAGATAGCCAAACTTCAGCCTATCATCACCCTTGAGGGTAGCAATGATGAAAAGCTGAATACTATCGCTGAGGTGCTGGCTTCGAGCGAGACTGGCCTGAAGGGTGTTGAGGAACTTCGCTATATCCTCGATACCCTTAAAACGCTGGGCTTGAACAATGAGATACAACTCGACTTGACCCTGGCTCGTGGTTTGAACTATTACACGGGGGCCATTTTCGAGGTAAAGGCGCTCGATGTACCCATGGGTTCTATCCTTGGTGGTGGGCGCTACGATAATTTGACTGGTATCTTTGGCATGCCTGGTATCTCAGGCGTAGGTATCTCGTTTGGTATCGATCGAATCTTCGATGTGCTCAATGCCCTCGATGCTTATCCGAAGGATGCTGTAAACGGTACCCAGTTGCTGTTTATAAACTTTGGCGAGAAGGAGACGGCTTATTGTCTGCCTGCGGTAGCTAAGGCTCGTGCTGCAGGTATCCGTACAGAGATTTTCCCCGATTCATCGAAGATGAAGAAGCAGATGTCGTATGCCAATGCCAAACAGATTCCGTTCGTAGCCCTTGCTGGTGAGAACGAGATGGCTGAGGGTAAATATACATTGAAGAATATGATTAGCGGTGAGCAGCAACTGCTTACTGCTGAAGAACTTATAAGCATCGTTAAGCCATGAAGAAGTTAATCGCCCTCATCGTCATTTCCTTGTTTGTGCTTACAGCAGCTGTGCCCGACAAGACTACTACCATATTTATTATTGGCGATTCCACCGCAGCTAAAAAAGACCTCTCAAAGGGTTCGCCAGAGCGCGGCTGGGGTATGGCCTTGCAGGCTTGTTTCGATTCTACTTATATCCGGGTAGACAATCATGCCGTGAATGGTCGCTCTTCTAAGAGTTTCATTGATGAGGGGCGTTGGGATAAGGTTCTCTCTGCGATGAAACCGGGCGATTATGTGATTATCCAGTTCGGACATAACGATGAAAAGCCTCAGCTGGCCCGACATACGGATCCTGGTTCTACCTTCGATTATAATCTGGCTAAATTCGTTCGCGAAACGAGGGAGCGTGGGGGTATTCCTATTTTGATGAATCCTGTGGCTCGCAGAAGCTTTGCGGTAGAGCAACCTAAGAACGATGACGACGAGAAGTTACGCAGTACCACTTTTGCCGATGGCGCCAAAGTGGTAGAGGGTGATTCGCTCATTGATACCCACGGACTTTATCGCATCGCTCCAAAGGATGTGGCCAAGCGCATGAATTGTCATTTTGTGGATGCCAACCAGATTACACACGATTTGGAGCAATCTTTGGGTGTAGAGGGATCGAAGAAACTCCACATGTGGTATAAGCCAGGCGAGCATCCCAGTTTGCCTGATGGTCGCCAAGATAATACACATTATAATATATATGGTGCCCAGGTTGTGGCCAAGCTCTTGGCTGGTGCCATCGTGAAAGAGATTCCTGTATTGGAGAAATATTACATCGAGTAGGGCGCTATTTTTGTTGGGGCGATTCTATTGACTCCCACATGCGTTCATACTCTGCCTCTTGAGCCCTGATTTTCTTCAGGGCTTTTTTGCGTTTATGGCGTGCCTCAAGCTTAGGGCCAATCGTGTGATCGAAAACCCAACCTAGCATGGCGAGCACATTGGGTCCTGAAGGAATCACCTGTGGCAACGGCACTTCCTTGGGTGTAGTAGGGCGCAGGATGTCGGAAATATGCTCTTTAGAGCGGTCGCGACCTATCACCACCACCTCGTCAATCACGTTCATTTGGGGTAGGAGATAGACGGTATCATTCTTTAACTCAGAGCCCAATACATAGCGTCGCTGTAAGCGAGGATGACAGAAGTCTGCTCTGCTAAAACTATCTGGCACAGCGATGCGTCCATCCCAGGCAGTACGCTTTTCTTCGCCATTATCTACTCTTACTAGTACATCTCGCATAGGGAGTTTCGTTTCTGCATTGATTACTACCAAGCTGCGCTGAGCCGAAACTTTGGCACAACATAGCATGATGAATATGATAAAGCATAATCGAACCATCCTTCAATCTTTTTACACTTTTCTCAATTTCGCTGCAAATATAAGCCATTTCCTGCGAATCTACACCATTTTAATCTTAGAAAACCTTACAGATATAAAATTTAAATCAAGATTAAGTATTTTTTGTGATTGACGATTGGCTCGATTTTCATGATGAAAATGAAATTTTCTATAAAATTCATAAATCTAATGACATCCGACATAATATGATACTTAATTGTCTTGTTTTCAGCTATTTAATGTTGGTTTTAAGCCAAATCATCCGACATACTTCCGACATATATCTGACATACATCCGGCATACTTTTAATGGTTTATCCGTTAGCTATCGCTATCATTACCTGCTTCTCATTCTCTTTCAGACCTTGGGTCGCTCTTGAATTCTCTAGAGAATTGCGAATCGACCCTTAGGGTCTCTTCTTTCGATGTCCTAGCGCGCTCTTAAATTCTCTAGAGAATTCATTAACGACCATTAATAATGAAGCTTTCAATAGAGTATTTCCAAGCGTGCTACCTCCAGTATTTGGCCTTTCTATGTCAGATTTATGTCGGATGTATGTCATTTGAATGTCGGATGAATGTCATATTGTAGCAATGCTAAATCTTTGATAATAAGAAAGATAACTATTATTTTATGTCGAATGTCATTAGATTTTTAGATTTAAATATTTCTTTTTATTATCAATCGTGCAAGATAATTCTGCAATTCGTTACTTCTCGCCCATCATTTCATTACGTTTTACCAATCAAAAAGTTATGAATTGAAGTGCGATTCGTTGCTATTCATTGAGAAAAATGAATGAATGCTTGGAAGTAAACAAAAAATAGCTTATCTTTGCAGCGATGTTTGAAAATGAAATCAAGGATTACGAAAGCATCCGACAGGAATATCAGGAGAAGATAGCCGACAGGATGGGCAAAAAGCAGTGGATGGAATATAATGAGATTCTTTTCTCTGCGCACTCTTGTGCTATTGAGGGAAACTCGTTTACTGTCGACGATACGAGGATTCTTCGCGAACAGGGTATGGCGATGATTCCCGTGGGTCGTTCATTATTGGAGTGTACGGAAATGGCTGATCATTTCAGGGCTTTCGACTATATGGTGAGCCATCTGGATCAGACATTCGATGAGGCATTATTAAAAGAGGTGAACCGTCTGGTGACAGAGCATACCTTGGCTTATCGTGCACCAGGCTCTATTGCGGGCGAATATACCACAGAGGATATGGCTGCTGGTGATACCATGTTTGGAGATCATGAGACGCTGATAGCCCGTGTGCCTAAACTCATGGAATCGACACAGCGTGCCATCAATGATGGTCAGCATCCGATGATAGTAGCTGCTAAATTTCATGGCTATTACGAATACCTGCATCCCTTCCGTGATGGCAATGGCAGAACGGGGCGATTGCTTTCAAACTTCATTTTGCTTAGAGCAAACCATCCTTTGCTGATTATTAAACTCGAGGATCGTTCAGCCTATATCTCTGCCTTGAAGCAGATTCGTACGGATGGAACAGACGAGCATCTTGTTTCTTTCTTCTTTAAAACAGCCATCGATCGTATGAAATCCGAACTGGCCCAGAAAAAGAAGAATACTCTCACAACGATGTTCTTCTAATATAAGAAAAAAGGCTGAAAGTTTGGAACTTTCGGCTTTTTTGCGTACTTTTGCCAACGAGATATATGAATGAAATTAAGAATATAGCTTTTGACCTTGGGGGCGTGGTATTGGCATTGAGCCTCGAAGGTGGTATTAGGGGATTTGAGAAGATGGGTGTGAGTGATGCCCGTCAGCGTTTGGATGCATTTGTGCAAAAGGGTGTGTTTGCTGATTTGGAGTCAGGACGTATTTCGATGGAAGAATTCCGATTGGAGATGTGCAGGCTTACCAATAAAGAAATCACCCTGCAAGATTGCTATGAGGCTTGGCACGGCTATGTAGACTATGTGCCTCAGCAGAATCTTGCTACGATTCTCCGTCTGAGAGAGAAGGGTTTTAAGGTTTGTCTGCTTTCAAATACCAATCCCTTTATGAACATGTGGGCAGATAGTCCGGAATTCGATGGACAAGGTCATCCCATCAGTTATTATTTCGACAAGATGTATCTCAGTTATGAATGTGGTGTGATGAAGCCTGCACCTGAGATTTTCCACATGATGCTGGAAGGCCAGAAAGCCAAACCAGAAGAAACACTTTTCGTAGATGATGGTGAAGTAAATATAAAGATGGCCCAGCAATTAGGCATTCAGACCCTTTGTCCTCACAATAATGAAGACTGGACCATATTCCCTGAAATACAAAAGTTGCTGAAATAAAAAACCTGAAGGTTAGCGAACCTCCAGGTTATCGTGCTTTGCCATCCAAGCGCTAAACACTGTTCCTGCTACGAGCATTGCACCCATTTCCATTAATGTAATCATAATACCAATCTCCTCTTTATAGTAAATACTTTCTTTATCTTTTTGACGATGCAAAGGTACAACTATTTTGAAGATTAGACAAGCAAATGTCTAGATTGTGTGCGATAACAGTCTTTATTTTGACCCAAATCAAGTAGAGATGATTTTCATATATTCTTCGTAGGAAATAAAGCGTCCTCCCATGGAGCGAAGATGTGGTGTTTCAAACTGGCAATCTATGAGTTTTCCACCATAAGACTCAAACATACGAGCCAGATAGATCAAAGCTAATTTAGAAGCATTAGGCACTAGCGAGAACATACTTTCACCAAAAAACGCTTTGCCAAGGCTTACACCATACAGACCACCTACCAAGCGCTCTTCCTGCCAAACCTCAACACTTGCTGCAAAACCTTGGCGATGCATTTCTGTATATGCCTTGATGATATCTGGCCCAAGCCAAGCCCCTTCTTCTTTGTTTCGATTCTGAGCAGTGGCGCAACCACGTATCACACCTTCAAAATCCTTATTGATAGTAGGTCTTAGTTCGTGTTTGTTTATCAGTTGCTGCATGGAGTGACTGACATGAATCTCGCTGGGAAAGATTACAAAACGTTGCATCGGACAAAACCATAG
Source organism: uncultured Prevotella sp. (assembly GCA_905234145.1). Classification (GTDB taxonomy): domain Bacteria; phylum Bacteroidota; class Bacteroidia; order Bacteroidales; family Bacteroidaceae; genus Prevotella. The sequence continues at coordinate 54,155 of CAJOGK010000016.1, forward strand.
GGGTTCTTCATTATCTCGAAACGAGAACCATGGGAAGAAACCATAAGAATAGGCCAGCAAGAGTCGATCTACTGAGAGGTCGCCTCCTACTGCTATCAATCCGTCTTCCTCGCCCTGATGAGGGTCAGGAAACCAAAGTTCATTGTCTAATTGAAAAACCGCCATCTTTTGTTTCTACTATAACATTTCCACCTTGTTTCAGACTACCAAAGAGAATCTCGCGCATCAGTAAGGGCTTTAGTCTCTGGGCGATGACACGATCCATCTCGCGAGCTCCGTATTCTCTGATTAAGCCTTCTTTGAGCAGCAATGCGAAAGCTTCATCGCTCAGGGTCATATTTACCTGCTTTGCAGTAAGTTTCTCTTGTAATTCGCCTAACTTCTTGCGCAGAATCAGCGTGGCCATCTCGCGATTCATATCATTAAACACCACAGTGCCAGTCAAGCGATTGATAAACTCAGGCTTAAAGGTCTTCTTAACCTGCTTCAGCATCGCCTCTCCACGAGACACTCCACCTGTAAAACCTACATTCGCCTGCCCTGCAAACTGAGCGCCTGCATTAGAGGTCATTATCAGAATCACATTGCGGAAGTCGGCCTTTCGTCCCTTGTTGTCTGTAAGTCGGGCGTAATCCATTACCTGCAACAAGATGTTATAAATGTCCTGATGAGCCTTCTCAATCTCGTCGAGCAGTAGCACGCAGTTAGGCGTTTTTCGAATGGCATCTGTCAATAGTCCGCCATCTTCATAACCTACATAACCAGCTGGCGAACCAATCAGTTTTGCGACTGTATGCTTCTCTGTGTATTCGCTCATGTCGAATCGTAACAAGTTGATACGTAGCTCTTTAGCTAACACTCTTGCAACTTCTGTTTTACCCACGCCAGTAGGGCCCACAAATAGCAGTGAGGCCAATGGCTTGTTGTCATCGAGCAGACCAGCTTTCGCCATCTGTACGGATTCTACCACCTGGCGGATAGCCTCATCCTGACCATAGATCTTCGATAGTAAGCGAGGTGCCAGCGACTCCAACTGCGAGTTGTCTTCATCTTCTTTCATGGCCAAGGCATCAACTTTACAGGTTTTCGCCAAAACATCGGCAATCTCTGCCTTCGACACTCTGACATCTTCCGTTTTACCTCTAATTTCAGCACTTGCACCAGCTTCGTCTATCAAGTCGATAGCTTTATCGGGCAAGAATCGATCGTTTACATGCTTATAACTTGCATCCACAGCAAAGTCAAGGGCGCTTTCATCGTAAGTTACATGGTGGAACGACTCGTATTGGGAGCGCAACTGTCGCAGAATATGTTTCGTCTCCTCTGGCGTAGGTTCTGGAATATCGATTTGTTGGAAACGACGCACCAAACCTTTCGATCGCGAAAAGTGACGATTGTATTCTTCGTAGGTTGTAGAACCTATAAAGCGAATACTACCTATTTCCAAATAAGGTTTCAGCATGTTCGAAGCGTCCATCGAACCTTCGCCTGTAGCACCAGCACCAACTAGGGTATGGATTTCATCGATATAGACGATATTCTTATCGCTTTTTTCTTTAATGCCATCCATAATCTGCTTGATGCGATTCTCGAAATCACCTCGATACTGAGTTCCTGCCAACAATGTACCAATATCTAGCTGATAAATCTTACTACCCTTCAGGCGCTCTGGTACATTACCCTCTACAATCATTCTTGCTAATCCCCAAACCAATGCTGTTTTACCTACTCCTGGCTCGCCAACATGCAAAGGATTGTTCTTATCACGTCTGCAAAGCACCTGAATCGTTCGTTCCAACTCCTGTTCGCGACCTATCAGTGGATTATGGTTCTGGTAGAGATCGTTCATACAGGTAACGAGTCGTCGCCAAGCAGCTTCATGCTTGTGTTCGCCCGTTTCTTCTTCGTCCAAACGATTGTTATATTCATAACCACTTATCAAGTCGCTTAAGAACAGGCTCTCATTATCGCCCAAAGCTTCCTTCAGCAGATAGCATGCCCACGACTCTTGCAGGTGCAGAATGCCCATCACAAGGTGGGGCACATCCAGCGCCTGAGCACTGCTGTTGAATACCTGTTGACATGCATAGTCAATCACTTGTCCCATCTGTACAGAAGTCTCAGGCTCATATTCTTTATCTTCTGGCATCACCTCGATCTCCTCAAGTTTCTGTTCCAGATGCTCAGCCAATGTTTCTATAGAATAATAGGTGCTAATAGCCTCTTCGAAAATGTCATCGTCTACTAATATCCACAAAAAGTGTTCTGGCATTACGAACTCATGCCTGTATTCCTTGCAGCAGATCATGGTTTCATGCAGTAGTCTGGCTACACGTTTAGTCTGTTTAATAGTTGCCATAATTACTCTTTTTCTGGTTCAACGGTTAAACGAAGTGGGAATCCTGCCTCACGGGCCATATTTGTGGCCTTCAATGTTTTCGAGGTTGCCACGTCAAAGCTATAGATACCAACCACAGCTTTGTCAGAGTGGTGTACCTTAAGCATCAGTGCTTCAGCCTCTGCCTCACTCTTTAAAAACACCTGCGTTAGGATTTTCACCACGAATTCCATCGTTGTGAAATCATCATTATAGATGGTCACTTTGTATCGTCTCGGCTCTTTCAGATTCGTACGTTGCCGCTCTCTTGTAGCTGATTGTTCTTTTGCCATGATTTGCAATTCTATGATTATCAAGTGCAAAATTAGTGTAAAATTTCGATTTAGAGAAGAGAAATAGAAATTAAATTCTGTAAAAAACTTGTGGGAATGGATTTTTATCTGTATATTTGCAGACGTGATAAGTAGAATTCTTATTATTAATAACTAAAAAGACAAATACGATTATGAAGAAAAAGTTTATTTGCGCCGTTTGTGGATATATCTATGAAGGCGATGCAGCTCCTGAAAAGTGTCCAATTTGTAAGGCTCCAGCCAGCAAGTTCTCTGAACTGAAGGATGAGGGCGAAACCACTTATGCTACTGTACATCGCATTGGCGACGGTAAGCCAGAGGGTGTTTCACAGGAGATGATTGACGATTTGCGTAACCATTTTAATGGCGAGTGTGGTGAGGTAGGTATGTATCTGGCAATGGCTCGTCAGGCTGATCGTGAGGGTTATCCTGAGATTGCTGAGGCATTTAAGCGTTATGCTTTTGAGGAGGCAGATCATGCTTCTCGTTTCGCTGAGTTGCTCGGTGAGTGCGTTTGGGATACCAAGACCAATCTGGAGAAGCGTGCAGCTGCTGAGGCTGGTGCTTGCGAGGATAAGTTCCGTATCGCAAAGAACGCAAAGGCTGCTGGTTTCGATGCAATCCACGACACTGTTCACGAGATGGCAAAGGACGAGGCACGTCATGGTGCAGGCTTTGCTGGACTGCTGAAACGCTATTTCGGTAAGTAATTGCACAATAAATCGATAGAGAATCCGTTTTATCATTACGATGAAACGGATTTTTTATTTTCTGATACTCCTGATGGTGGTTGCTTGTAAAGACGATGATTCGTTTTCTGCAAGTTCCAGTTGATACCCTGAAACTCGACACCGTTTTCAGTCGTACCCCTTCGTCGACTTATTCATTCTGGGTATATAATCGCCACGATGATGGCATCCGTCTGCAAAGTGTCAGATTAAGAAGAGGCAATCAGTCGGGCTATCGTGTGAATGTGGATGGTATTTATCTCGATAATGCCAATGGAGCTCAGACCAACGATGTGGAAATCAGAAAGAAGGACAGTGTCCTCGTATTTGTAGAACTAACAGCACCAGAGGTTTATAAAGATACCCCCACATTGCTAGAAGACGATTTGCTTTTTTTGCTTGAGAGTGGGACAGAACAGAAGGTGCTTTTGCAGGCTTGGGCTTGGGATGCCATTAAGCTTTATTCGCCAGTAATTGAGAAAGATTCTGTGATTGCCTCGCGCGTACCTTATATAATATATGGAGACATGACGATAAAGGAGGGGGCAAAGCTTACTATCCGAAACACCTCGTTATATTTTCATGCAGGTTCAGGCTTAGAGGTATATGGTAGTCTGAATACAGAAAATTGTCTGATGCGTGGTGATCGTTTAGACCGCATGTTCTCTTATCTGCCTTACGATCGTATCAGTGGTCAATGGAAGGGTATTCATTTGTATGCCTCTTCAAAGGGTAATTTACTCATCGATACAGAAATACGAAATCCGGAATATGGTATCATCTGCGACTCAGCATCAATCGACGATGCTTATCGTCTCAGGATGCTAAGGTGTATAGTTCATAATTGTAAGGGTGCTGGTGTAGAACTAAATCAAACTTATGCACTTTTGGAGAATTGTCAGCTAACAAATACCTTAGGTGATTGTTTGAAGGTGTCAGGTGGTCATGCAGAAATCCAATATTGTACAATAGCCCAGTTTTATCCTTTCTCAGCTAATCGAGGTGCTGCATTGTATCTTACTAACCAGTATGCGCCTTTGGAACGCTTTATTTGTGAGGGAAGTATCATTACTGGGTATGAAGAGGATGTGGTAATGGGGTCACAAAAGGGCGAAGGTGTAGCTTTCAACTACAGTTTTAATAACTGTTTGTTACGTACGCCAAAGGTTGATGATGCAGAGCATTATAACGACATTATCTGGGAATCGATGAACGATTCCATACAAGGCACTAAACATTTTGTGACGATTGACGAGGAAAATCTCTATTACGATTTCCACCTCGTACCAGAATCGCCAGCTGTAGGTTTGGGATGCTATTAGAACTCAGAGAAAGTGAGGGGCATCAGTTCCTTGATTCCATCAATCACGTAGACATGCTTCTGTCCGTAGAGCAAAATGCGGATAGGACTTCCTGCACGTGTTTCTGACTCAATGATTACCTGGCGGCAACTGCCACAAGGGCCAACAGGCTCTTCTACCAAATTACCATCTGTGCTACGAGCTGCTATCGCTAACATTCTTACAGGCACATTTGGATACTGGGCACCAGCAGAAAATAAGGCTGTACGCTCTGCACAAAGGCCAGAAGGATAAGCGGCATTTTCCTGATTACAGCCTATTATCTCAACGCCATTGCCAAGTAGGACACAAGCACCCACATGAAACTTAGAGTAGGGGGCATAACTGCGGTTTGTACCTTCAATGGCCAATTCTATCAGATGCTGCTCTTCTTGGGTTAATTCCTCCATCTGGCAGACCTTAATCACAGATTTCAGTTCAAGTTCCTTCATAAAATGCGATATTTTTCGGCAAATTTACTAATAATTCAAGAGAAATCACTACTTTTGCACAGAAATATCAGATTTATGAGGAAATTTTGTATTATTATAGGCCTTTTCTTGTCATTAGGCATGCAAGGCCAATCACAATGGAACCAAACTTATCAGCAATATATCGACCAATATAAGGACATTGCTATCGAGCAGATGCACCGTTACCATATTCCTGCTTCGATTACTTTGGCTCAAGGTCTTTTTGAGAGTGCTGCAGGAAGAAGTGATTTGGCTCGTAAAGGTAATAATCACTTTGGAATTAAATGTAATGGTTGGACAGGTCGTGCCGTATATCATGATGATGATGCCAAGAATGAATGTTTTCGTGCCTATGATTCAGCCTATGAGTCGTATGAGGATCATTCAAAATTCCTTGTAGGTCGTAAGCGTTACAGTAATTTGTTTAAATTGAAAACCAACGACTATAAGGGTTGGGCGCATGGCTTGAAGGCTGCCGGTTATGCCACGAATCCTCAGTATGCCTACCGTTTGATAGATATTATTCAATTGTACAAGCTCTATAAATATGATGAGGGCAAAGGCTATAGTAAGTTTCTTGCCAAACATTCAAAGCATTCTGCAGGTGGTGAGCCACATGTCATCAAGACCTTTAATAAGAACTATTATATGATAGCCCGACGTGGAGATACCTTTAAGAGTATTGGCGAAGAGGTTGGTATCAGTTATCGTAAAATAGCAAAATATAATGAGCGCGATAAACGAGATGTTCTTGAAGAAGGCGAAATAGTATGGTTGAAGAAGAAGCAGCGTAAGGCGCCTAAAGATTATAAGGGCAGACTGCACTATGTACGTCAGGGTGAATCTATGTATATCATAGCTCAGAACTATGGTATCAGGCTGAAGAATCTATATAAGATGAACCACATGTCGCCTGATTATCAAATAAAGGTAGGAGATGCATTACGGCTGAGATAACTCTCAGCCGTAATTTTTGAGCAGAGCGGAATACGGGAATCGAACCCGCCTCCCAGGCTTGGGAAGCCCGTGCACTACCGATGTGCTAATTAAGATCTCTGATTTTATGAGCCGATACCCGGACTCGAACCGGGGACCTACGCATTACGAATGCGTTGCTCTACCAACTGAGCCATATCGGCAACCTTTTGCCTTGTACACCCGCAGGGGCTCGAACCCTGGACACCCTGATTAAGAGTCAGGTGCTCTACCAACTGAGCTACGGGTGCATCTCACAATGTGCTTTCAAAAAGAAAGGAGGTTCTCTTGCCTCCTTTTGTACACCCGCAGGGGCTCGAACCCTGGACACCCTGATTAAGAGTCAGGTGCTCTACCAACTGAGCTACGGGTGCATCTTTTTGTTTTGCGGGTGCAAAGGTACTAACTTTTTTTGAATCCACCAAATTTTTTATTGTTTTTCTTTAAAAAAGTTAGTGCCTTTGCCTTATTCTTTATTGTCGGGTACTATGAAAGCCCTCAATATTCTCATAACGACGCAGCATCATACGTTTATAAATGTTACGAATCCAAATAGGATGGGTTATTATAAAAGCAAGTCCCACAATGCACATGAATATATATGTTTTGGTAAGACCAACCAGTAAATAGCCTATGCCTGTAATGGCGATAGGTCCAAGCAAGGCAAATAGTTCTATAAAGATCTGCATGCCATTTTCAAAGTTTCCTTTTGCTGTTACTTTGAGTTGCAAGGGGATGGTCTGTTTGTTGTATACTGCCAATTGGAAGATAATGAAATGAAGGAATCCTGATGTTAAAAGCATATATGCTAGAAGCATCAGCAAAGTGAATTTTCCTTCAAATACTGCAGGCAGCATAATGAGGAAAGGTATAATCAATACCAAACTGTAGAACCAGAACTTGGCTTCCAATAGCGCAATGATATTCTCTCTATGCATCATCAACAAGTCGATGTAATTACCTTCTTGCCCCATAATCTTTATCAAGGCTGTCATGCCATATATAGCGAAACAATAGAGACACCAGAAATTTTGCATCAATTCGTTATCATACATATTGGTATAAGCAACAAGAGACGAGAAAACGACAATCAAGGCAAGGCTCATGATGCAGCGGCTTTTCATCGTCTTATTGCGGAGGTTCGACTTGATCTCGATCTTCAGATATTCGCCCACTAGTCCAAATCTCTCAAGGAACTTAAATTGTGATACGTGCTTAAGTGCCTTTTCCTTTTTCTTGGAAATCTCCTCATAGACGAATTTGAACTGGAAAAATCTATTGATAAAGAAAAGACCAACAATAATCACCAGTAATATGGGTAAGAAAAACCATGATGTACCGATACTTGAGTAGGTATTAATCATCCTGTCGAATGTGCTTTCCTTCAGTTTAATCATTAATGGAATGAAAGGAAGAGCATAGAGAACCAATGCAGGGATCATCCATAAGACCTTTCTGTTGATAAGGGTTCGGAAAAAGAGATAAATCTGACTATTGAGGATGATTAACAATTCAGCGGTGAACAATTCAAGTAGCACCATTCCCCATGTTTCGCCTGCTATCAGAATGATAATCGAATAGGGGATGAACATGCATAACCATAGTAAATTGTAGCCACTGATATGCTCAGAAACCAAAAAGCACTCGATAGCTGTATATCTGGATATTGGTTGCAATATATAAGGTTTTACCATCATTCCTGGTGTGGTTTGTACAATAAAACGAAGCAAAAAGTCGATAGCCATCCAGATGGGTGCAAAGGCAATCATTATTCCTGCTTCACCTTTTGCAGCCGTACCGATAATGGCGCCATACATAATTAAATAGGTGGCAAAGAATCCACCACCTATATATATAAGGGCTTTGGCCCATTTGTTTTGCTCGAAAGCAGGACTGCGCTTATAACTCAGATTGGTATTCTTGCGCAGGAGTTTATATAATTGAAACTTGTTCATCGTAAATCAAGAAATCTTTGGCGTTAAAACGGAACTGGTTGTCAGCTATCGCTTGCTTCTTCAGGTCTGTTATATCGAAGATCGTCCACTTTTTACCTTGAAGCATCTTAACCTGTTTGGGGTGATACGAAGTTTTGTCAATAGTGATAAACAACTCCTGAATCTTCTTTGTTTTGGCATCTGCCGTAAGGTGAACGATAAAGTCGTTGCCTGATTTGTTCAGTGTCAAATCATACCCATTCTTGTAGAGATTGATAAAATTGTAAGGGTTGATGGCTTGTAACTGAGTCTCATTAGGTGTACTTATATTCACCTCTTCATTATTCTTCATATA
>CAJOGK010000017.1 GCA_905234145.1 uncultured Prevotella sp.
TCGTTTTCTGTCTCAATCTTCGTACGGAACTCATAACGGGCTGCAATGGTAAGCGGACCACCATGATAGTCGACACTGACGATAGGCGCAAAACCCCAACCACGCTGAACGCAATCGAGCTGAAGGTTTATGAGGTCGGTACCCTGCATATTGGCCACCACATGACCTTTGTAATAGCCATCGTAGTAGTTGGCACGCAAACCAATGGCAGCAGAGAAATTCTCATTGATCTTATAGCCAAGGTTCACTTGTCCACCATAGATATATTGCTTACCCTTCAATTCTGAATCGTAGTCGTACATACTAGGCATGATTTGCATCGAAGCCAGGATCGTACGGATGGGCACTTCGAACATAGGGATACCCTCTTCATACTTTACGAAACCACCACTACCCACGATACCAATCATGGCAGAGATAGCCAGGCGATTCTTCTTATACGAAGCGAAAATTGCAGGTACGATAGGCGCAGAAGCCTTACCGTTATACTTCTTTTCGAAGTCCGTTCCCAAGAATTTGGGGATGGTTGTCTCGATGTCGCGATTCTGCCAGGGTTTCTGGAAGTTCAGCGAAAACTGGAAGCCCTCATGTCCCCAAGCCAGTCCGGCAGGGTTGCTGTAAGCGGCATCAATTTCAGTAGAAGCACCACGTGCAAACATACGATCGAAAGCGATGTGATAGTTTGTGTTGGTCATGAGTCCTCCTGCCAAAGCGGAATTGGTGGTCAGGAGGACTAAAGCAGCGAAGCATAGTAATTTTCTCATCATTTTAACTGTCTCAATGGTTTATGGCTGCAAAGATAGCAAAAAAAACATTAAAAACCGAAAAAATGACGAAAAAAATGCGTAAATTGAACAAAATTTTGAGCTAGCCGATGGTAATTTCGTATTTCGACATAAACGAAGCCCCTGGAAGCAAGTGATTCATAAAGGGTTTGTCCTTGAATTCACCCTCGAAATCGCTGGGGTCGCCTACGCCATACCAAGGCTCGATGCATACAAAGGGCGCCTGCTTGTCGTAAGGACTCCAGAAGGCTATGATAGGTGTGTTAAATTCTACCGTTACCTCGGCCTCGCCTGCTTTGTTGAGCAACTCTGCCTTATGCAACTGACTCTTATGAACCTTAATCGAATCGTTGCGCCACGTATTGTTCGAAAATTCCATCATACCATCCTCAGCCTCGATGAAAGGCACTTCGTCCATCTCGTGCGAGCCGTCCAAATGACTATGCAGGGCGTCCATCGGCTCACGATTATCTAAACGGATGCGGCCTTGTTGCGGTTCGCCAGCCTTCATGTCGGGGATATTGAAAGCGGGGTGGCCACCTATCTGGAAGTGAATCTCACGCTTGTCAGAGTTGTGAACATGCCAGATCACACCTATCTTATTAGCGTCTATCACATAGCTTACGCTCAACACGAAGTCGTAGGGGTAAACCTTTTTAGTTTCCTCGCTTGATTCCAGGGCGAGCGTTACCTTACGAGGACTTTGGTTAATCACCTTAAACGTTGCGTCTCTGGCAAAACCGTGTCTTGGCAAGTGGTATTCCTTGCCCTCTGCACGATAGGTTTCATTGTTTACGCTGCAAACGATAGGAAATAGGATAGGCGAGTGCCGACTCCAGTATTTGGGGTCAGCCTGCCATAGATATTCCTTACCTTTGCTGTCTTTGATACTCTGCAGTTCAGCACCTTTCTCTGATACGAGAACCGTAATCTGGTCGTTTTGTAGCTCTACCATAGTTGTATTTTATTGGTTTCTGCTGCAAAGATACAATAAAAAAACGAAATATGACGTGATAATTTGTGTTTTTTGTCGTAAGTGATGTGATGCGGAAAGGGACATTTTCAGGTTCCTAATGACTATTAGAAAAGATTTAAAACCAAATTAATTTACAATATAATTGCCATCGTTAGCGTTGGAAAGACAGCTATTAAGAGAAAAACTTTTTCCCTAGTTAGGGAATTTTTGCTAGCTTTAATGGTAGCAAATTTTTCTCTTGATAGCGCATTTTGAGACTTGGATAAGTTTTGAGAAAATATTTTATATTAGATATTGGCGCGTCACTGTAAGTTACGACAAAATCCTAAAATTATTACGTCAAATGGTGGAGATAGACAGTATATATAGTATATATAATTTATATTATTATTAATATAATATATATATTATATTAATAATAATATAAATCTAAGTGAAATGTTAAATGACGAAATAATTTCGAAAATTTGTCGTAAGTTATTTGGTTTGCATTATTTTTTTTGTACCTTTGCACTCGAATAAGTTAACAATCATAAATTTAAAAAAGTAATTATGCACACAACAACACAAAATGACACACGTTCATTTATTGAACAAGAAATGGAGTCCTTTGGTAAAGAGATTCAGGATCTGATGAAAGACTATCCTTGTTTGCGAGAGGTCTGCAAGGGCGTAAAGGTTGGCGCCTATCCAGCAGCTCTTTTCACTTCAGCCTGTTTTCTGGGTACACTTTTAACCCGTTGCACCTATCGCTTCTACCATCGCCCTGAAGAATTGAGGCGACTGAACTATGGTATTTACATCATTGGAGATCCTGGCTCGGGGAAGTCGTTTGCCACTCGTCTCTACAAACTCTTAGCCGACCCCATTATACAGGTATCGGATAAGGGAAGGAATGCAGTTAATCGCTACAAGCGTAAGTACAAGGAGTGGATGGACAACGGACAGAAAGGTGATGGCCCTTCCAAGCCAAAGGCGCTCATTCGTACACATCCGGCTCGTACCTCTAATAAGGTGTTCATTGAGGACATGAACAACGCTGTCGATATCGTAGACGGAAAGGAGATGCATCTGCACTTGCTCTCGTTCGACACCGAACTCAGTAATAGTATCAAGTATCAGGGCGAGTCGTGGAACAGCAAGCAGTATATGGAGCTCAAGGCTTTCCACAACGAGACGGATGGTGAATGCTACGTCAACAGTGAAAAGATTAGTGATTTCGACGTCTTCTGGAACTATGTGTATACTGGCACGCCCATGGCTTTGGAAACCAAGGTGAACCAACGAAACTTCGGAAATGGCCTTTCCACACGACTTGCCGTCATCCCTATGCCATCTACCCACTTTGAGATGATGAAGTACGAAACCTTGGAAGATGCCCAGCAGGAACCCGAGGAGGACAAGACACTTCGCATGTGGGCAGAGCGACTTGACAAGGAGCATGGCGAACTCCCGATAGAGAAGTTGGTAGACGAGGTTTATGAATGGACGACGGAGACGATGGCTGATGCTAAGGACAACGATTCCCTGCCAGATGAGTCCATGTGCAAGCGCGTGGCTTACTATGGAATCAATGTCTCTGTGCCTTTTATCATGATGCGACATTGGGATGAATGGACACAGCACCATACACTGACCATCGACGAGACAGATCTTTATTTCTGTCAACTCATCTGCGAAATCCAATTTACCTGTCAGCGTTACTTCTTTACCAATTACTGGATATCGTATTTCAGGGATCAGAATATGAGCGCAAATAGCAAGCGAGACACAAAGCACTACTCGCAAAAGATGAAGCAGCGTTATCGTGCCTTACCAAATAAGTTCAACAAATATGACTTAATGGACCAATGTGGAGTGGAGCAACGTAATGCAGAGAAAATAATAGAACGCTGGATGAAAGAGGGATATATCGTAATGGGGGAGTTTGGTACTTACGAGAAAGTAATTCTCGACCTTATGTAAGAAATCATTTTGGGGCGCATCACTGCGCCCCTATCACAAAAGGGACTGTCTCCATTGTGTTGCTTTATTTCAGTTTTACTTGCTTGTAGGCTACTCGCTCTCTGCGCCAGGTATAGGTGCAATGGAGGGTGCCGTCGCGGCCCTCGATGATGGCGGGGTAGGAGAATTCACCCGTGGGTGAATCTTCGAGGGTAAGGAGGTGGCGCCAATGGATGCCGTCATCGCTGATGGCGAGACTTAATGGCGTACGAGGCCCCTTGGGCTCGTTGGGCAAGGTCTCGAAATTGTTATAAATAAGGATATGGCGACCATCACGGAGGGTGACAGCATCCGTGCCAGATTGGTTGCTGGGGATATCGGTCAGCACGACATCCGTCCACGACATGCCATTGTCGCTACTATAGCTCGTGGCCAACTTGGCATTATGCGTACGCATCAGAACCTGCAAACGACCATCTTTTAGTCGCAGGAACGAGGGTTGGATGCAATCGATAGGATGAGGCTGGTTATCGTCTGTCTTGATGGCGATGGTAGAGGTGACAGGTCCTACGTAGGTCCACTCGCCTGTTTTAAGGTCGAGAATTTCTACATGGAATCGCCAACCACCCACCTCGGTAGACGAGCCGCAAATCAGCTTGTCGCCTATCATTATCGGCTTGTTCTTGATAGGGCCTAGGAAGTCTTTAGACAATGCCTCGCGTTTTGACCACGTGCGACCACCATCGCGAGATTTCTTAAGGAAACCTTCCCACTCCTGAATAGACTTGGCAATCTTATAGAATAGCCAGAGCTCGCCATCGGGCATCTCAAAAAGCACGGGATTCCAACAAGCCGTTGGATCGCCATTCATCATACCGTCTTCGGCCAGAATGGGATTACTCCATGTATCGGAACCTTTCTCCTTGATACTTACCCAGATACAGACATCAGGGCATTTTTCGTACGACCCTCCGAAATAAGCGCAAACCAAATCGCCCTTCTGCGTTTCGACAATCGTAGAGGCGTGACAAGAAGGGAAGGAGGCCTTTTCGTAGAGGAACTCATCTTTCAGAATCATAGGATCTCTCGTGGGGATCGTGACACTAAAGTCGTATTTGCCAGAACCCAAATGGCGCATGGTGCCATCGGGCAAGTACACATCGGCAGAGGTGTTGCAAGGTATCTCCACATGCCAGTCAAGATGCTGGAGCGTCTTTTGCCAACGGCTCACAATCGCTCCGTATGGCGACTGATAGCTGACATCAGCAAGAGAGCAATCTTGTATCTCGAAACTAGGCTTCAGCGTGATATGCTGATAGGCATCATCAGAGCGAATGCCACCGATATACTGATAACACCAAGTAACCAAATCGCCCAGAAGCATGACGTGGTTGCCAGAGTTCATTGCAGGGTCGGCCTTGTCGCCATTCCACAACTCCCAAATTGTGGTAGCTCCATGTTCAGCCATATAACCCCATGACGGATAGCGAGGCATTGTGGCCAGAAGATAGGCCACATCGACAAACCCATTGTCGGAGAGACCACGCAAGAGCCAAGAGATGCCAATCACACCACTGGAAACACGCCCACCATTCCGTTCCATGATATCCTCCACGAGATTGCGCACCACGTCGTCCTTGCAATCATCGGGCACGAGTCCGAAGGCCAAAGGCAAGAGGTTTGCCGTAGCCGTATTGTTGCCATAGAAGACGGAATCGGGATAGAGCACATTATCATGACGAGGCGAGGTGCCACGACGGATGGTGAGGAATCGCTTGTTGAAAGATTCTGTGAGCGATTTTGCTTTCTGCGCCCAGAGGGTCGCATCATCTGAAAAGTCCTGCATGCGGGCAAACTGCTCTATTAATTGCAGGCATCGGATAGTGTAGGCTGTAGCCAAAAGACTACCATCCGTTTTTTCTTTTAGTGCACACCAATCGCCATACTTGTCCTTGGTAATGATGCCATCGGAGAGGTATTCATCGAGGATGTGCAAGAGCCACTTGCGGATAGCCGGATAACTATCGATGATAGGTTGCTTATTGCCAAATTGCCTGTAGAGCATGTCGCAACAGAATGGCAATGCTGCTGGCCAAGTGATATCATCGGTATAATAGTTCCAGAATGCAGGGGCCACATCGGGGAGATTGCCATCAGAGCGTTGTGCCTCACAGATATCCCGCATCCACTTGGTGTACAGGCGCTCGTTGTCGAAGAAGAACGATTCGCCCAAGCTTCCTACCGTTCTGTCGCCCAACCATGGTTGGCGTTCATCGCGCTGAGGACAATCGATGGGCATACCCTTGTAATTATCAGCGATGCCCCACCAGGCATTCTGCATCACCTTATTTAATATGGTATCCGAGCAAGCAAAACTTCCAATCGTCTGCATATCATCAGCGATGAGATGCGCCTCTACATCGCTCACATCTCCCTTGATTTCCACATATCTGAAACCATGATACACAAACGTAGGATGCCATCGCTGGTTCTGTTTGCCACAAACGTAGATATCCTCAGAACGGGCACTACGCAGATTGTCTGTATAAAGTGAACCATCATCGTTCAGTCGCTCCGCATAACGAATACGGATGGTGTCGCCCTCTTTGCCCTGAGGCAGGAAAGATACCCATCCAGCCAAGTTCTGACCAAAATCGATGATGCCAGAACCCTTGCCTTTTCGTGACAAGACAGACTTCATCGAGGGTGTCATCTGAGCCCTTAACGTGCCAGTAGGCAAGGCTGCACGCTCTGCCTGAAGCCATTTGGAATCGTCGAAACCAAACGTGTCCCAGCCTTGCATTTCCTTGCGGGCATCGTATTCCTCGCCATCATATTCATTATTGGCACGGATAGGACCATCGGTCGTGATTTTCCATTTTTCATCTGTCTGGATGCAATCTTTAGTGCCATCGGTATACTCTACAATCAGATTGATGCGACACTTGGGCAAACCAAAGGTGGTGTTCTTATAAGGCTTATCCTGACGCATGGCAAACCATCGGCCATTGCCCAGAATAATACCGATACAATTGTCCTTCTGAAGCAAGGAGGTAACATCGTAGGTGTTATAATAGATGGTCTTGCGATAATCTGAGGGCACGGGGGTAAGCACCTCATCGCCCACCTTCTCGCCATTCAGACGAAGCTCGTACAGACCAAGGCCTGCGACGAAAGCCGTAGCCCGCTTCACTTGCTTTGATAAGGAGAACTCATGTCGCAGATATCTTGCAGCCAAGCGAGCATGCTTACCTCTATGCTCATCAGCTTGTAAACGCTCCAATCCTATCCATCTTCCTTTCCACTTCGATTCGTTCAGTAATCCCATGCTGAATTGCTGAGGACTACTCCAAGCAGATTCGCCCTTGTTGGTGAAGACCTTTACTTGCCAACTGCAATGCTGGTTGCTCTTTAAAGCTGTGCCCTGATAGGGAATCCAGAGTTGCTGATTGGAAGCGACCTTGCCGGAATTCCAGATTTTCTGACCATCGGAAGAGACAATGATCTGATAGGCCTGTTGGACAACATCCTGCATGTCGGAAGTGATTTGCCAGGAGAATCTTGGTGCCTCCACGTCGATACCCAATGGATTCACCAGATTCTCTGTTTTTAAGTTTGCGACATCCACTTTTGCCATCAGCAATTGTGGGATGAATAGTAAGGTTAGTAGTAGTCTGTTCATATCGTCGTTATATCGTAATTTCTCCAGAGCCTAAGCATCGATGGTGGTTCTCATCATAGACCACACAGAATTGTCCCGGTGCCACCCCGTGGATTTTCTCTTTCGAGTGAACCACAAACGAATGGTCATCGCTCCACTCAAGCTTCGCCTGATGGTATTCCGGTGTGTGGCGAATCTTAAACGTTACCTCACAAGGGGTCAGACCCTTTGTGAGAAAATGGAAATCGTGCACCTTGAAATCCTGCTGATAAGCTGTTTCAGGGTCGTAGCCATGCGAGACATAGAGGATATTCTTAGCAACATCCTTCTTGATGACGAACCAAGGGCCACCGCTAAAGCCCATGCCCTTTCGCTGACCAATCGTATGGAACCACAAGCCCTTATGCTGGCCAATCACCTTACCTGTTTCGAGCTCAATCACATCGCCTGGTTGCTCGCCAAGGTAGCGACGGATATAGTCGTTGTAGTTAATCTTGCCCAGGAAGCAGATGCCCTGCGAATCCTTTCGCTTGGCGTTGATTAAGTGCTCGCGTTCTGCAATCTCGCGCACCTCGTCTTTCACGTAATGACCAATAGGGAAGATGGCTTTCTTCAGTTGCCAATCGTAAATCTGAGCCAGGAAGTCGGTTTGGTCTTTTACAGGGTCAGGACTCGTAACGAGCCACTTTTGGCCCTCTTCGTCGATCTCTGTCTGGGCATAATGACCCGTGGCGATCAAGTCGTAGTCGTGCCCTCGCTTCTCATGAAAAGCACCAAACTTAATCAGACGGTTGCACATCACATCGGGATTAGGGGTATAGCCAGCCTTTACCTTGTCCATTGTATATTTCGTCACCTGATCCCAATATTCCTGATGACAATCGATCACCTCTAACTTGCAACCATAGCGATGCGACACAGCTGTAGCCATCTCTAAGTCCTCTTCCGAAGAGCAATCCCATTCCTCATCCTCCTCAGGACCTATCTTAATATAGAAACAATCAGGATGAAGTCCGAGTCGTGCAAACTCGTACACAACGACACTGCTATCCACACCTCCAGATAGCAGTACCGCTATGCGCTTATTTTCTAACTCGGAAATATTCATTGGGTATTTTTGGTGAAACCTCCAAAATAGTCGAGGCAGATTTTGTGCCATTCTTTGGCATTCTCCAGCTGATGCTGCAAGCGCTCGTCAACCTCCTGCCATCGTTGTTCGTCGATCTCGGGCTTGGCTCTGTTCCATACGTCGATGAAATCTTCCACCTCTTGTACACCTCTTGTATAGCGATAAGTCAATTCTTCGAAAACTGTTCTGCCACTCTTCATGCGGTAGCTCCAGGGTACACGATGGAACCAAAGCAGATAGCGCTCAGGACAAGTATTGATATTATCGTAAATAGAGCAATAAGGCTCAGCATATTGAGAGGTGGCATCCGAACCAGTATGTGTACGATCGAAGCCAATAGAATCATTATTCGCCTTGTGGTAATAAACAGGGCACCACTCGATAGGATAGTGGGCGATGAAGCCATCAGGTTGCGGGCCGTAATGCTCATCGAAGGCGAAGATGTGGTGGAGACCAATTGGCATCATATAATCTACACAAGCCTCTCTGGAACGTTGCATCACGCTCAGAATCTCATCGTTGTAAGACTGGGTAAGGTTGAAGGTCTGATTCAACCATTCCTGAGCGATGACCTCAGAGGTAAGGTTCGGATCCCAAGCCAGACGGCCAAAGGCATACCAGTTGGCTTGTGAGAAATGATGACCACACCAGTTCTTGTCGAGACCGATATTAGCCACACCAGCAATACCCACCAGTCTGCTAGGAGAAACGAAACCGAAGAACTCGCGCCACATGGGAGCCAAGTAAACAAGATGGCGTGACTGACCCAGATACTCCTGAGTAATCTGCAACTCAGCCATCTGTTTGGTCTGTTTGATGTTATCGAAGATAGGGGCGTAAGGCTCACGAGGCTGGAAATCCAGAGGACCATTCTTAGATTGCAGAATCACGTTGTCGCTGAACTTGCCATCCAGATCCTTAAACTCAGAAACCGCTTGCTTGACACGATCCTCACCACTATGAGCGGCACCATAAACAAACGAGCGCCACATGATGATACCGCCATAAGGCTTCACAGCCTCTGCCAACATATTGGCACCATCAGCATGTGTGCGCTTGTAATCGAACGGACCAGGTTGTCCCTCGGAATTGGCCTTTACCAAGAAACCTCCAAAGTCGGGAATCAATTGATAAATCTCCTTGGCCTTCGCTTTCCACCATTGTTTAACTTGTGCATTCAGGGGGTCGGCTGTTTTCAGAGCCTTGCCTCCGTTAACGCCTTTGACTGCAATGTGCATGGGTGTGGCAAAATTCACGGAAAGATAAACCTTGATACCATAAGGCCGGAGAATGTCTGCATATTCCTTTACCTTATTAATATATAGGGGTGACAACATCTTAGGCGATGCATTGACATTGTTCAAGACTGTACCGTTGATACCAATCGAAGCATTGGCCCGTGCATACTCCTTAATCAGATTCGCATCGATGGGCTTATGAGGGTCTTGCCAGAAGATGCTCAATCCAGCATAACCTCTTTCGATGGTGCCATCGAGGTTATCCCAATGGTTAAGAATACGAAGTTTGAAGTAGGGCTCGCTTTTACCCTTTTCACCTCGCAGCATAGCATAAGCACCATAAAGCAGGCCAATCTCGTTCTTGGCTGTGATACTTTTCTCGCCAATCAGATAAGCATCATCTGCCATCGTCGGGTCGATGATTAATTCTACATCTTTGGGACTGAATGTCTTTAATTCTTCTGCAGCCAGGCAATCGGGTCCAGTAACTGTTGCTTTGTTCACGGGCTGATATCTAAGCCACAACTGATGTCCGTTCTCGGCCTTCATGATTCCAACAAAGACCATCGCTAAAAGTAGTAATACAAGTCTTCTCATATTATATTTATATTAGTTGGTTGCAAAAATACAAAAAAATCCTTTAATATGCACGACTATGGCCGAAATTTTGTACCTTTGTGCCAAATAACTAAAGAAAAGATACAAAATGAAAAAGGTAATACTACTACTCACTCTATTTTTGTTGCTTTTTAGCACCTTTGCTAAGGCTGGTGATTTCACTGTTGGTAACAAAGCTTTCCTATTAAATGGCGAACCTTTTATCGTTAAGGCAGCTGAAGTGCATTATCCTCGTATGCCTCGTCCGTATTGGGAACATCGCATCAAAATGTGCAAATCGCTGGGCATGAACACCCTCTGTATCTATGTGTTCTGGAATATCCATGAGCAACGAGAGGGCGAATTCGATTTTTCAGGCAACAATGATGTGGCAGAATTCTGTCGATTGGCTCAGAAAAACGGGATGTATGTGATTGTGCGTCCTGGTCCTTATGTTTGTGCAGAGTGGGAGATGGGAGGCTTACCTTGGTGGCTCTTGAAGAAGAAGGATATCCGTTTGCGTGAGCAGGATCCTTACTTTATGGAGCGTGTGCGTATCTTCGAAAAGAAGGTGGGAGAGCAATTGGCGCCATTAACCATCCAGAATGGTGGTCCTATCATTATGATTCAGGTAGAAAACGAATATGGCTCGTATGGCGAAGACAAACCTTATATCTCGGCTATCCGTGATTGTCTGCGTGGAATCTATGGTGATAAGATCGCCCTTTTCCAGTGTGACTGGGCCTCGAATTTCGAGAAGAATGGTCTCGACGATCTCGTGTGGACGATGAACTTTGGTACAGGTGCCAATATCGACCAGCAATTCAAACGTTTGGGAGAATTGCGCCCTGATGCCCCAAAGATGTGTTCAGAATTCTGGAGTGGCTGGTTTGACAAGTGGGGTGCCAATCATGAGACACGACCAGCAGAAGAGATGGTTGATGGTATGGACGAGATGTTGTCGAAGGGCATCAGTTTCTCGCTTTATATGACCCATGGCGGAACTTCCTTTGGTCATTGGGCAGGTGCCAACTCACCTGGTTTTGCACCAGATGTGACATCGTATGATTACGATGCACCCATCAATGAGTATGGTCAGCCTACAGAGAAATTCTTCAAGTTGCGGGCGATGATGCAGAAATTCAGTGCCCAGAAACTTCCTTCTGTTCCCAAGGCTCCTATGCCAATCATATCGATACCTAAGTTTGAACTGAAGGAATTCATCCCTTTGCCACTTGCTATCAAGAAGACTGAGAAAGGTGCTTTGAAGACTTTTGAGGAAATGGATATGGGATGGGGCACGATGGTTTACTCTACGACAATGCCTGAGATACCTGTAAAAAGTGTACTTACGGGTGATTTCCACGACTATGCTCAGGTATTTATCAATGATAAGTACATTGGCAAGATTGACCGTGTAAGGAATGAGCGCAGTCTGGCCATCCCTCCTGTTAAGAAGGGTGATGTGCTAACGATTCTTGTAGAGGGAATGGGACGCATCAATTTTGGTCGTGCCATCAAGGATTTCAAAGGTATCGTGGGCGATGTGGTCTTTGCCGCAGAGGTTGACGGAACAGAAATCACTTGGAAACCACAAGTTTGGCAGAATGCCATCATCCCCGATGATTACGAGATTGCCAAAGAAGTTTTCGACAAAGGGCTTGTAAATGAGAATCAATTGATGGGTAAAATTGGCTATTATCGTGGTAGCTTTAACCTGAAGAAGGTGGGCGATACTTTCTTGAATATGGAGCAGTTTGGCAAAGGACAGGTTTATGTAAACGGTTATGCTGTAGGTCGTTTCTGGAACATTGGTCCTCAGCAAACCCTCTACATCCCTGGTTGCTGGCTAAAGAAGGGACAGAACGAGGTAATCGTGCTCGATGTGGTTGGTCCTTCTGGTGCTCCCTGCTTGTTTGCTCAAGATCATCCTGAGCTCGACAAACTGAATGTCGAGAAATCTCAAACGCATAACAACCCTGGCGACAAACCAGACCTTAATTCTGTAGCTCCAGTGGCAAAAGGTGCTTTTGCAGCTGGTAATGGATGGCAAATGGTAACGTTTGATGCTCCTCAGAAAGGCAGATATGTAGCCATCGAGGCCCTTTCTACCCAGAAGGGAAATGACGATGTGGCCATCGCTGAAATCTATCTGCGTGATGCAGAAGGCCATCGCTTGAGTCGTGAACCATGGACGATTAAGTATGCAGATAGCGAGGAAATTCGTCGTGGCAATAATACAGCTGACAAGACCTACGATCTTCAGGAGTCAACTTATTGGCGTACAGGAAAAGGTGCGAAGCTTCCGCATCTCATGGTGATTGATCTTGGTAGTGAACAAACAGTATCAGGTCTGGATTATCTGCCTCGTGCTGAAGAAGGCGCCCCTGGTAGTATCAAAGATTATAGAATATTTGTTTTACCATGATTCAATTCTTAGATATAAGTAAGATTACAGGATTATATCAGGAAGAGATACATGAGGCTATCAATCGTGTGGTTGATAGTGGTTGGTACCTACAAGGACGAGAAAATGCATCGTTCGAAAAGAATTATGCTGCCTATATAGGTACCAATTATTGCGTGGGTGTTGGTAACGGCTTGGATGCCCTTTATTTGATATACAGGGCCTATATCGAGATGGGTATCATGCAAGTAGGCGATGAGGTGATCGTACCTGCAAACACCTATATTGCCTCGATTCTTGCCATCACTGAAAATGGCTTAAAACCTGTGCTGGTTGAACCCAAACTCAGTACGTTAGAGATAGATGACGAGGCTATAGAACAAGCGATTACCAAACGAACAAAATCAGTGCTGATTGTTCATCTTTATGGGCGTTGTGCCTATACTTATAAAATAGGTGAACTCTGCAAACAAAATGATCTTAAATTGGTTGAGGACAATGCTCAGGCTCATGGATGCAGGTTTGAAGATAGGTATACGGGTGCCTTAGGTGATGCAGCTGGAAATAGCTTTTATCCCACAAAGAATCTGGGTGCAATGGGCGATGGGGGTGCTGTGACGACAAATGACAAAGTATTGGCAGAGGTAATAAGGGCGATGGGTAACTATGGTTCAGAAGCCAAAAATGTATTTAAGTATCAAGGTCGTAATAGTCGTTTGGATGAAGTGCAAGCTGCGATTCTTTCTGTTAAATTGCGCCATCTGAATGATGATAACAATCGTCGCAGAGAGGTGGCTCGTCTGTATATTGATGGAATCAAGAATCCATCGGTTAAGTTGCCAGATGTATTGCCTGATGAACAGAACGTCTATCATATTTTCCCAGTATTGTGTGAATCTCGCGATAGATTGCAATCCTATCTATCGGAGAGAGGTATCCAAACGATGGTTCATTATCCCATTCCTCCCCACCAACAGGCTTGTATGAAAGTTTGGAATCATAAGCATTTCCCTATCACAGAACAGATTCATCAGCAAGAGTTAAGTTTGCCCATGAGTCAAGTTCTTAGTGATAATGAAGTCAAAAAAGTAATTAATATCATCAATTCTTACAGCTAATTTGGTTTATCAAGTTATATTATTTGCATTTTATTTGGAAGAAAAAAAAATAATGAGTAATTTTGCAGCGATTTTGAAGAAAAAGAGAAAATTAGATGAAGAATCCGTTTGATAAGATATTAAATTGGTATTTTACGAAGAACTCGTTGCCGTATTGGAGTATCCTCTTAATCGACTGCCTTATTATCGTGTGCAGTGGAATGCTGGTATATTGGATTTTCAATAGTGCATCAATTTTGTTTCAAAACACATTCCAAGTTCTGAATAAGCTCTTTATTTTTGTGATTCTGAGCTTGCCAGGCTTTAGATTATTCCACACTTATTCAGGATTCATGCGCTTCTCAAGTTTTGTGGATTTGATGCGTGTGGCCTATGGAAATGGTGTATCGTTAGGACTTGTGTTATTGGCAGATTTCGCAATGGATTATTTGCCAGCAGCATATTTCGCCCATTTCAATACCACGAGTATTTGTCTCATTTTTGTTATCTCTACCCTTTTGATGTGGGCGCTTCGTGTCTTTGTAAAGACCCTCTATGATGTGGCCTTTTCAAATAAAAGAGCGATGCGTGTGCTCATTTATGGAGCTATGTCTGGTGGCGTAGGTATGGCAAAGAGTATTCAGGCTCAGCGACCAAGACGTTATGTGGTAAAGGGATTCATCACACACCATAAGAGTGCTCATCATCAGCGAATTATGGGAGAGAAGGTGTATTCAGTGGATGATGATTTGGCTGAGATTATTAAGAATAACGATATTGACGGTGTACTCGTGTCGCCCTATCGCACAAATGAGTTCCGTAATAACCAGGGCTTACAGGATGTTATTATTGGTGCAGGTGCCAAGGTCTTTATGGCTCAGAATGCCAAGGAACTTGATGAGGAGGATAAATCGGGCTCGGGTATTAAAAGTCAGGTTCATTTGCAAGAGGTAAGTGTGGAGGATTTGTTGCCTCGTGACGAAATACGTGTAGACTTGAAATCTGTAGAAGAGCTATTGTCAGGACAACGTGTGCTGATTACGGGTAGTGCAGGTTCTATCGGTTCAGAAATGGTTCGTCAGGTAGCCTCTTTCAAACCTGCTGCCATGATGCTGATTGACCAGGCTGAGACCCCAGAGCATGATATCCGCCTGATGATGGAGAAAGACTTCCCTGATATCCCAGCAGAAACCATCGTAACAAGTATCTGTAATAAGGAATACATGGAGGAAATCTTCAAGCGTTTCCATCCAGATTATGTTTTCCATGCAGCTGCTTATAAGCATGTGCCCATGATGGAGGATAACCCATCGGAAGCTGTACTGAACAATATCTATGGCACTAAGGTTATTGCCGACCTGAGTGTGAAATATGGCGTCAGGAAGTTTGTGATGGTTTCTACCGATAAGGCTGTAAACCCAACAAATGTGATGGGTTGCTCTAAGCGTATCTGCGAAATCTATGTGCAGAGCCTTGACCAAGCCATTAAGGAGAAGAAATTCGGTTCGTTCTTATCGAACCTAAGTAATAAGATGAGCTTTATTACGGCAAGTCAGATGGGTAGTCCTTCTGCCAGAACGCAGTTTGTTACCACACGATTTGGAAATGTATTGGGCTCGAATGGCTCTGTGATACCTCTGTTTAGGGAACAAATCAAGAATGGTGGACCTGTAACGGTAACAGATGAGCGTATCGTGCGCTTCTTCATGTTGATTCCTGAAGCTTGTAAACTTGTGCTTGAGGCAGGAACAAAGGGTAATGGTGGTGAAATTTTCGTCTTCGATATGGGCCAGCCAGTGAAGATTGCTGATTTGGCAAAGCGAATGATTAAACTGAGTGGTGCCAAGAATGTAGAGATTAAGTTTACTGGCTTGCGTCCTGGTGAGAAGCTTTACGAAGAGGTGCTCAATGAACTAGAGGGCACAAAACCCACTTTCCATGAGAAGATTCGTATCGCAGAGGTAAGAGAATACGACTACGATAAAGTCTGCAAGGAAATTGAAGATTTGATAACTATCTCAAAGAAATTCGATAATATGGCAACGGTTAAGAAGATGAAAGAGATCGTTCCTGAATATATATCGAACAATTCAGTTTACGAACAGCTTGATAAATAAAGTAATTCCCGCCAATTGGCGGGAATTATTATTTGATAATCATACCTCCGTTTGGTTGAAGCACAAGTTTCGCACGTCCTTTCTTATCCAGCTTTAAAGGTGTAAGCGTAGGCTCACCTTTTTTATTGTCGATATAAAGGCTGGGATTGCTGAGGTTGAAAGCAGAAAGATCAAGATTCAACGTCAGGGGTTCTTTTTGTCCATTGAGGGCTGCGATGTACCAATCCGATCCGTGTTGACGGGCTAAGACCACATACTTTCCAGGGTATCCTTCAACGAAGCAAGTTTTGTCCCATGTGGTGGGAATAGTTTTCATAAACTCAAGCTCGAACTGAGGCAACTCAGAGAGATTGTTGGGTTGCATGGCGACACACTGAACAGAAGTCTGCATAATGATACCAGAGGCCAGCTCGAAGATATCCGTCGTATGACGAGGATGACGACTCTTGTTATCTGGTGAGAGATACTTGTTCATAATAATGCCTCCCCAATCCATCGAAGCAGTGGCATTACGACAGAAGGGATGAAGAGTAAGGTCAAAAGGCTCCTTGATAGCTGCGTCTTCATTGAAGTAAACATTCTCTGAAGCCAAAACAGCCTCTGAAGCCACATAATTAGGATACATACGTTCCCAACCACGAGGGATGGTGCATCCATGGAAGATTACCTGCAAGCCATGACGATTCGCATCAGAGAGGATATCCTCATAGAGTGCCATTGTTTCTTGTTTGTCGCCTCCAAAGAAAT
Source organism: uncultured Prevotella sp. (assembly GCA_905234145.1). Taxonomy (GTDB): domain Bacteria; phylum Bacteroidota; class Bacteroidia; order Bacteroidales; family Bacteroidaceae; genus Prevotella. Next base: position 16,699 of record CAJOGK010000017.1, read on the forward strand.
CTACCTTAATTCCCTTGACACCAATGCTTTCGAGCCATTTCATTTCTCGTTCACGGGCAATGGCAGTATTCATGCAGTTGCGTGGTGTTTGTGGCGCATCGTTCCAGAAACCATTGCTATTATACCATAGCATCAGATGGACACCCTTAGATTGGGCATACTTGGAGAGTTCTTCGATACGATCACGACCAATTTGCGTGTCCCACCAGTTATCCACCAAACAATACTCAAAGCCCATGGCAGAGGCGAGATCGATGAACTTTACCTGATCATCATAATTGACAGAATTGTCTTGCCAGATAAGCCAGCTCCAGGTGTAGCGACCTGGTTTGTAATCCGTTGAAGGCTCATAGAGAGGCTTTACGAGGTCGTAGGAAATGGTTGTCTCTACAATAGGTTTGAGAGAGTTTCCAATCGTAATCGTTCGCCAAGGTGTTTCTCCTGGCAGAGGGATAGCGGCGAAGTCAGTACCATAACCATTATTCTCACCTTTATCAGGGAAAGCGATGGTATAGCCATTGCCAGCCTGATAATCAGAGAGGTGACTACCACAATAATTTGATCCGACACCCGTCTCGCTAAGGAGAATCCAGTAATCAGAGGAAGATTTTTTGTCTAAGGAATTTAGGAATCTAGGATTATTCTTACCAGTACTTTGCACTAGATTTCCTTGATTCCCAGATTCCTTAGAATAATTACCTTCCTTAGAATAATGGAACAGGGCTGGGAAGATATACCCATGCCCATATTGGGATGGCGTGTTCATAGAAGCATCGGCAGAATAACCCTCCTCGTAAGAAGGCTTCGTTTGTTCCCATCCGCTCTCTGGGCCAATCTGTGGAGAGATAAAGGTCGTAGTGCCATCTGGGAAATTGAAACTACTGAGCTCAGAGAGAATACGTGCACGTTTGTATTCCTTTTTATGAATTTTCTGACGAGGAATCAGATAGCGGTAAGCGATGTCGTTATCAGACACTTGAAAGAGAATATCGAACGTTACGCCATCCTTGCTTAAGATGTTCAGTGTGAGCGTGTTTGCCTTATACGAGGCAGAAGAAGCCTTTGTGCCACGCATCTGATAAGTTTCATCAATGGCTCCTGTCTTGGTATCTTTTATTGAGAGGTTTCGAGTCAGGTCGCCTAACGAGGTTTTAAGTCCCAAAGCAGATGGTAGTAATACCTCTTGTCCATCGAGCGTAGCAGCATAATAGAGTCTGCCACCAGCATCACTAATAGTAACTTGCAAACTACCATTAGGTGATGAAACAATAACGTCACCAGCCCATGCGAGGACTGATGACGCCATAATTATTGATAAAAGAAATAGTTTTCTCATTATAACAACTGATCGCTTTCGATATCCTTGAAATACTTATAGGTAGAAACTTTCAGCTCATCAGCAGCCTCCTCATCGCTAACGATGATTCCATGCTCGTGCATCTGGAGCGCAGAAATGGTCCACATGTGGTTTACACTACCCTCGATAGCAGCCTGGAGGGCACGTGCTTTAGCGTGACCATTCACCAGAATCATAACTTCACGGGCATCCATAACAGTACCTACACCTACAGTAAGGGCATGAGCAGGTACATTCTCAGGCTTGCCACCAAAGAAACGAGAATTGGCAATACGAGTGTCGGTTGTCAAGGTCTTCATACGTGTACGACTCTTCAAAGAAGAACCTGGCTCATTGAAAGCGATGTGGCCATCAGGACCAATACCTCCGATGAAAAGATCGATACCACCAGCTTCCTTGATCATCTCCTCATAATGGGCGCATTCTGCTTTGAGGTCAGGAGCGTTTCCATTCAGAATGTGGATGTTCTCTTTAGGACAATCGATCAAATCGAACAGGTTACGGGCCATGAAAGCATGGTAGCTCTCAGGATGGGTCTCAGGAAGACCAACATACTCGTCCATGTTGAATGTGATGACATTCTTGAAAGACACTTTTCCTGCACGATTTGCTTCTACAAGTGCATTGTACATTCCAACGGGAGAAGAACCTGTTGGCAAACCGAGTACAAACTTGTGGTCAGGAGTGGGATTGAATTCATTGATTCTTTCAATAACATGATTTGCTGCCCACTGTGACATCTTCTGATAATTGCTCTGAATAATTACTCTCATAATGTTTATTGATTTTGGTTCTTGAATATTTTGGTGCAAAAGTACAAAAATAATTAGGAGTTAATGGAGTTAATGGAGTTAAAAGGAGTTAAAGGATGTGTTTTTTGTTTTTTTTACCTTTTTACTTTTTTACCTTTTTACTTTTATTTGTACCTTTGCACCTAATATGAAGGAATTTGTAATATCAGAGGCTAAAGCTGAGACAGCTGTTTTGGTGGGATTAATCACCAAGGAGCAGGATGAAGCTAAGACCAAAGAATATCTCGATGAGTTGGAGTTTCTGGCAGATACTGCAGGGGCTGTAACTGTGAAGCGGTTTACCCAGAAGGTAGGTGGTCCTAGTCAGACGACCTATGTGGGTAGTGGTAAACTGCTAGAGATTAAGGATTATATTAAGAAATGTCAGGATGCCTATGATGATTGGCTCGATGCCCAGGATGCTTCGCTGTTTGCAGAAGGTTTGTTGGATGAGACAAATGCGCCACAACCAGTAGGTATGGTAATTTTCGATGATGAGCTCAGTGCCAAGCAGATGCGTAATATCGAGAAAGAACTTCAGGTGAAGATTCTCGATCGTACCTCTTTAATATTAGACATCTTCGCTATGCGAGCCCAAACAGCAGAGGCTAAGGCTCAGGTGGAATTGGCACAGCATCGCTATATGTTGCCTAGATTGCAGAGGCTCTGGACTCACTTGGAACGTCAGGGTGGTGGTTCAGGCTCTGGTGGCGGTAAGGGCTCAGTAGGGCTTCGTGGACCAGGAGAAACCCAGTTGGAGATGGACCGTCGAATCATCCTGCAACGTATCACCCTCTTAAAACAGCGTCTGGCAGAAATCGATAAGCAGAAAACCACCCAGCGAAAAAACAGAGGTCGCTTGATTCGTGTGGCACTTGTGGGCTATACCAATGTGGGAAAGAGTACGATGATGAACCTTCTGTCTAAGAGTGAAGTGTTTGCAGAAAACAAACTCTTCGCCACCCTCGATACTACAGTCCGCAAGATGACCATCGATAACCTGCCTTTCCTCTTGGCTGATACTGTTGGATTTATCCGTAAGTTGCCCTCTGACTTGGTGGAGAGCTTTAAGAGCACCCTCGATGAGGTTCGAGAGGCAGATTTGCTCGTTCATGTGGTGGATATCTCTCACCCTGACTTCGAAGAGCAGATTCGAGTGGTGGAGGAAACACTCAAGGAATTGGGTTGTGCAGATAAGCCTGCAATGTTGGTATTCAACAAAATCGATGCCTACACTTGGGTGGAGAAAGAAGCGGATGACCTGACACCAATCCAAAAGGAGAACTATACACTCGACGATCTGAAACAAACCTGGATGGCTAAATCGGGTGAGAACCAGCATTATCTGGAGTGTATGTTTATCTCCGCCAAACAGAAAGAAAACATCGACCAGCTACGTGACATTCTGTATAAGCGTGTCCGTGAGCTGCATGTTCAGAAATATCCATATAACGATTTTTTATATCAAGATTATGAGTAATTACAGAAACTTGACACAGACTGAGATTGAAGTCTTAGAAAACAATGTTTGCTGGGCAGAAGACTGGCAAAAAGTACTAGTAGATGAAGATTTTAAACCTTATAATTTCCATCGTGTCATCTTCTATGGTGACATCCGTTTGGGTGCTTTCAATAAGCAGGTGGAAGTTAGTAAGGGCTTCTTTAAACATTCAGGTATTAATGATGCTACATTAAGAAATGTAACAGTTGGAAATGACTGCTTGATTGAAAAAGTGGGCAATTACATCAATAATTATACGATTGGTAATGACTGCTACATCTCGAATATTTGTACCTTGGAAACTACAGACGACGCTACCTATGGCGAAGGCTCTGTGATTTCAGTGCTCAACGAGATGGGTGATGGCAATGTAACTATCTTCCGTGAGTTGAATAGTCAGTTGGCCTCTTTTATGGTTAAGCATAATGGTGACAAGGAACTAAGACATACCCTCCAACAGATGATTGAGGATGAGCTTCGCGTATCTCGCCCTGATCGTGGTTATATTGGTAATAATGTGAAAATCATAAATGCCAAGGACATCACGAATACCATTATCAAGGGCGATTGTGAGATTAGTGGCGCAGCTCGTCTTTCTGAGTGTACGGTGATGAGTTCGATGGATGCCCCAGTATTCATTGGTACAGGTGTGATTTGTGAGAATTCTATTATTTGCGACGGATGTTCTATCAACAACTCTGTGAAGATGCAGGATTGCTTTGTAGGTGAAGCTTGTCAGATTACGAATGGCTTTACCGCTGAGGCTAGCTTGTTCTTTGCCAATTCCTTTATGGCAAATGGTGAGGCCTGTGCTGCTTTCTGCGGACCTTTCAGTGCCTCGCACCATAAGAGCTCTTTGTTGATTGGTGGCGAGTTCTCATTCTATAATGCTGGCTCAAATACCAACTTCTCTAACCATGCTTATAAGATGGGACCTTTGCATTATGGTACCTTGGAGCGTGGAACGAAGACTGCTTCTGGCGCTTATATCCTGATGCCAGCAACCATTGGTGCATTCTCCGTTTGTTTTGGTAAGCTGATGCACCATCCTGATACCCGAAACCTGCCATTCTCTTATCTGGTAGCTTATGGCGATGACTGTTATCTGGTACCAGGTAGAAATATCACCACGGTGGGACTTTATCGTGATATCAAGAAATGGCCAAAGCGTGATAAGCGTTCACGTCAGTCTCGCAAGAGTATCATTAATTTCGACTGGCTCTCACCTTTTACTGTGGGAGAAATCATGCAGGGTATCCAGATTCTGAAGGATCTTCGCCATGCATCAGGTGACAATGTGTCTACCTATAACTTCCACGAGTATGTGATTAACGCATCGTCATTGCGCAAGGGACTGAAGTACTACGACATTGCCCTGCGTATATACATGGGAGCTGTACTCAAACGTCAGCAAAAGATATCTCCTTCCTCTTTCCTCCTTCCTCCTTCCTCTGAGGTTGGTAAGGGCAGATGGATAGATTTGAGTGGTCTGCTGTTGCCAGAGAGCGAAGAGCAGCAATTAATCAGCGATATCAAGAATGGTGCTATCGACAATATCCAGCAGGTGCTCGATCGTTTTGCTGAAATCAACAATAACTATAGCGACTATCGTTGGGCTTGGAGCTATCAGATGATTCTCGACTATTACAAACTAGAGGAACTCGATGCTGCAGCTTGCGAGCGTATCCACGAAGATTACGTAAAGGCCCGTCGTGCCTGGATTGCAGAAATCCGTAAGGATGCTGAGAAGGAGTACTCAATGGGTGATGTGGAACAGGAAGTGTATGATGACTTCTTGGAGAAACTCGACCATGAGATTGATTATGAAAATTAACACATTATAGAAACAATTAAATAATGAAACTGAAACTATTATCAGCTATTGCCTGTTTGATGTTCGGCATGAACCTGCAGGCCAAGGATTTTAAGTACGAAACAGTGCCAGGTGATATGATGCAGACTCGCATCTATACCCTCGACAATGGTTTGAAAGTGTATCTCTCTGTAAACCCAGAGAAACCGAGAATTCAGACTTATATCGCCGTAAGAACTGGTTCTAAGAACGACCCTGCTGAGACAACAGGTTTAGCTCACTATCTGGAGCACTTGATGTTTAAGGGCACGAAGCAGTTTGGTACCAATAACCCAGAAGCAGAGGCTCCTTTGCTGGCTGAGATTGAGCAGCGTTACGAGGCTTATCGCAAATTAACCGATCCTGAGGCTCGTAAGCAGGCTTATCATGAGATTGACTCTGTGTCTCAGGTGGCTGCTCAGTACTTTATTCCCAATGAGTACGACAAGTTGATGGCTGCTATTGGCGCAGAAGGTACAAATGCCTATACTTCTAATGATGTAACCTGCTATACTGAGGATATTCCATCAAACGAAATCGAAAATTGGGCCAAGATTCAAGCTGACCGTTTCCAGAATATGGTGATTCGTGGTTTCCATACTGAGTTGGAGGCTGTTTACGAAGAGTATAACATTGGCTTGACATCAGATCAGCGCAAACTCTTCGCTACAATCAGTAAGATGCTATGGCCAAATCATCCTTATGGTCTTCAAACAACAATTGGTACTCAGGAACACCTGAAGAACCCTTCTATTACCAATATCAAGAATTACTTCAATAAGTGGTATCGTCCGAACAATGTGGCCATCTGTATGGCTGGTGACTTGGATCCAGAGAAGACAATCGCCATTATCGATAAGTACTTCAGCAGTTGGAAGCCTGGTGATGATGTGAAACAACCCACCTTTGCTCCGCTACCTGCTTTGACTACTCCTAAAGATACAACAGTTATAGGACAAGAAGCAGAGCAGATTTGGATGGCTTGGCGTGCAGATAAAGCTAACTCACTGCAAACTGATACGCTTAACCTGTTGGAGAGTGTATTGAGCAATGGCCGTGCTGGTCTCTTCGATCTTGACCTGAACCAGAAGATGAAGGTACAGCGTGCTGCTGGTGGTTCAGAACTGATGCACGATCATGGTGCTTTCTTCTTGTTGGGTACTCCTAAACAGGGCCAGAGTATGGAAGAGGTAAAAGACCTGATGCTTCTTGAGATCGACAAATTGAAGAAAGGCGATTTTCCTGATAACTTGCTGCCCAGCATCATTAATAACTACAAGCGTAATCGCTTCCAATTGCTGGAGAGTAATCGTGGACGTGCTGATATGTTCGTGGATGCCTTTATTAACGAAGTAGACTGGAAACAGGAAGTTGAGAGCATAGACCGTATCTCTAAGATTACCAAAAATGAAATAGTTGATTTCGCCAAGAAATTCTTTACTGATGGTTATGTAGTTGTTTATAAGAAACAAGGTGTTGATACTTTACAGAAGAAGATTGATAAGCCTGCCATCACGCCTATTCAGGCTAATCGCGACCAGAAGAGTGCCTTCGTACAGGCTATCCAAGACGCTCAGGTAGAGCCTATTCAGCCTAAGTTTGTTGATTTCCAGAAGGATCTCACCATTGCAAAGACTAAGAAAGGCTTGCCTGTTTATTATGTTCAGAACAAAGAGAACGGACTCTTCCAGCTATCTTTCCGCTATGAATTCGGACAGAGTGCAGACAATCGCTATAATGTGGCTAACCAGTATCTGAACTATTTAGGCACAGACAAGATGACTGCTGCCGAAGTGAAGCAGAAGTTCTATGAGTTGGCTTGCAGCTTCTCGGCTATGGTATGGGATGATGTTCTAACCATCAGTCTCAGTGGCTTGAATGAAAATATGCAGCCTGCCTTAGCTTTGTTGGAAGAGGTAATGAACCATGCTCAGGTAGATAAGGCAGCTTATGACGCTTTGGTGAAGAAAATCCTGAAGGGACGTGAGGATGCCAAGAAGAATCAGCGTAACTATTATGCGACGCTTTGTCAGTATGGTATCTATGGTCCTCGTAATTCTTCTCGCGACATCGTTAGCGAGCAGCGGCTGAAAGATACCGATCCTCAGGTGTTTGTCGATTTGGTGAAGAACCTCAGCAACTATGAGCACTGTGTGAACTATTATGGTCCGCTGAGTGTGAATGAGTTAACGGCTATTATCGACAAGACTCATCAGACAGCCAAGAAACTTCAGGCTGTGCCTCAGAACAACTACTACGTAAAGCAGGAGGCTAAACAGAATGAGGTTTGGATTGCACCTTTCGATGCCAAGAATATCTACATAATGAAAATCGCGACTGGAATATCGAAGAAGCAGCTGTTCAGGCTGTGTTCAATGAGTATTTCGGTGGTGGCATGAATGGTATCGTATTCCAGGAGATGCGCGAGGCCCGTGGTTTGGCTTATAATGCTTCAGCATATTATAGTCGTGCTGGCAGAAAGGGTGAGAAGGAGAGTTTCTTTACGCACATCATCACACAAAACGATAAGATGATGGACTGCATCAACCACTTCAAGGAGATTACAGACGAGTTGCCTGCTAGTGAGAATGCTTTCAATATTGCCAAGGAGGCACTTACCAAACAGCTCGCCAGTCTGCGCACTACCAAGATGAGCATTATCAACAGATGGCACAGTATGAAGGATCTCGGTCTCGACTTCGACCTCAACAAGAAGATCTACGAGGATCTGGGCAAAGTAACCCTTCAGGATATGGTGAACTTTGAGAAAGCAAACATGGCTAATAAGCCTTTGCGCTATATCATCCTTGGCGATGAGAAGGAACTCGACATGGAATCGCTGGGTAAGATTGGTCCTATCAAGCGCCTTACAACAGAAGAAGTCTTCGGATATTAATCAATAACTAAAAAAACAAGTACATTTATGGCAAAAGCAGTTGAATTTAAGTACGCCCCAATGTTTCAGGTGGGCGAGGACAAAACAGAGTATCGCCTTTTGACTAAAGACGGTGTTAGCACCGCTGAATTTGAAGGTAAACAGATCGTAAAGGTGTCGAAAGAGGCACTGACTCTCTTGGCACAGCAGGCATTCCACGATGTGGAGTTCATGTTGCGTAGAGAGCACAACGAACAGGTGGCTAAGATACTGACCGACCCTGAGGCCAGTGAGAATGATAAGTATGTAGCCCTGCAGTTCCTGCGCAATGCTGAGGTGGCTTGCAAGGGTATACTGCCTTTCTGTCAGGACACAGGTACTGCTATCATCCACGGTGAGAAGGGACAGCAGATATGGACTGGTTTCGAGGACGAAGAGGCTCTGAGCCTGGGTGTGTTCAACACCTTTACTCAGGACAACCTGCGCTACTCGCAGAACGCACCTCTGAACATGTACGACGAGGTGAACACCCGTTGTAACCTGCCTGCACAGATTGACATCGAGGCAACAGAGGGTGCTGAGTATAAGTTTGTGATGGTGGCTAAGGGTGGTGGCTCTGCCAATAAGACCTACTTCTACCCGATGACCAAGGCTACTATCCAGAACGAGGGTACACTCATCCCATTCCTGGTAGAGAAGATGAAGAGTCTGGGTACAGCTGCATGTCCTCCATACCACATTGCATTCGTTATCGGTGGTACATCAGCTGAGAAGAACCTACTGACAGTGAAGCTGGCTTCAATCAAGTTCTATGATGGTCTGCCAACAACAGGTGACGAGACTGGTCGTGCTTTCCGTGATGTTGACCTGGAGCAGAAGCTGATTAAGGAGGCTCAGAAGATCGGTCTGGGTGCACAGTTCGGTGGTAAGTATCTGGCACACGACATTCGTGTGATCCGTCTGCCTCGTCATGGTGCCAGCTGTCCTATTGGTATGGGTGTATCTTGCTCTGCAGATAGAAACATCAAGGCCAAGATCAATGCTGATGGTATCTGGCTCGAGAAGATGGATAGTAACCCCACAGAGTTGATTCCTGAGGAGCTCCGCAAGCCAGGCGAGGGTGGTAAGGGTATCGAGATCGACCTCAACGAGGGTATCGATGCTGTACGCAAGGAACTTTCTAAGTATCCTGTTTCTACCCGTGTCAACCTGAAGGGAACCATCATCGTGGCTCGTGATATCGCTCACGCTAAGCTGAAGGCTCGTCTGGATGCTGGCGAGGGTATGCCTGACTACTTCAAGAAGTACCCAGTGCTGTATGCCGGACCAGCTAAGACTCCAGAGGGATATCCTTGTGGATCGATGGGACCAACAACAGCCAACCGTATGGACCCATACGTTGATGAGTTCCAGGCTAACGGTGCATCACTCGTGATGATTGCCAAGGGTAACCGCTCGGATGTTGTTACCGAGGCTTGTAAGAAGCATGGCGGTTTCTATCTGGGAACAATCGGTGGCGTGGCTGCTGTACTCTCAAAGAGCAGCATCAAGAGCATCGAGTGCGTTGAGTACCCAGAGCTGGGTATGGAAGCTGTATGGAAGATTGAGGTTGAGGACTTCCCCGCATTCATCCTGGTTGACGACAAGGGTAATGACTTCTTCAAGACCCTGAAGCCATGGACACCTTGCGCAAAATAACACTGTTCGCATTTGTGTTGCTGGTGGCAGTTGCCACCAGCGCACAGCGGCGAATGCCTTGTTTACGAAATATCCCCACTGATAAAGCTAAGACCCGCGGGGTGCTTAGCTGTCCCGTTCAAGATTGGGATCCGCAGAAAGTGTATCGTCAGGCTGTGGTGCTGATAACCTTTGCCGATTGCGATTTTTCGATGGAGGATCCTGCCGCCTATTACCAGCGTTTGTTTAATGAGAATGGCTATAACGAGGGTTATGGTTTAGGCTCAGTGGCTGATTATTTTCGCGATCAGTCAGGTGGACTTTTTAACTTGCAGTTTGACATCTATGGTCCTATTAAGGTCAGCATCAGTGCAAAAGGTTCTTATAGTAACTATGGCTTTAATGCTATGGAAGAGGCTTTGGCGGCATTGGATACCTTGACCACTCAAGACTTCTCCGTTTACGATTGGAATGGAGATGGTGTGGTTGAACAGATGCTGTTTGTGGCAGCTGGTCTTTGCGGAAACCAGGCTTCGGGTTACATTTGGCCTAACACAGATTATACTACTCTTAATGCCCCAGGAAAAAAGGAAATGGTGAATACCTGTATAACTTGTGAACTGTGGAGAGACAAGACACTATGTGGTATTGGTACCATTTGCCATGAGTTTGCCCATTGCTTAGGGTTGCCTGATATCTACCCTACTAGTAGTTCAAGCTATTTCTCGGTGGTGGATGAGTGGGACCTGATGGATGGGGGAAACTACACCAACAAGGGTTGGTGCCCACCCAACTTATCGATCTTGGAGAAAATGCTCTTGGGGTGGGGTACACCTACCGAACTGACAGAACCCACTACTATCACAGAAATGAAGCCTGTAAGTGAGGGAGGGGCAACCTATTTAATTCGTAACTCTGGCTGCACAAACGAGTACTATCTGCTGGAGAATCGAAGACAAACTAAGTGGGATTATGGTATTCCTGGCAATGGCTTAGCAATTTTTCATGTAGATTACGATCAGGAAAGGTGGCATTTAAATGAAGTAAATATTGCTGATACCCTTTTCCGTTACGATTTGTTCCATGCGGATAGTAAGGATTACCTGACTTGGGATCCCAAGAATAATGGCAAGGATTTGGGGAAATATACCATGGACGACTGGTTGCGTAACAGGTACTTGAGTACCTCGACTTATCCTTATACCAATCCCGAAACGCAGTTGATAAACGATGTGCTGAATGATAGCAGTACACCTGCATCTACCGTGTATAATAAGAATGCTGAAGGTGCCCTGCTGATGTCGAAGGCTATTACCAATATCCGTATTGCTGATGATGGTACGGTATCATTCGACTTTATGGGTGGCACATCGGGTATCCAGCCGATTATCGAGGTAACGGATACTGATAATCGTTGGTACGACCTGCAAGGCCGACAGCTACAAGGCGAACCACGCCATAAAGGAGTTTATATACATAATAGAAAAAAGGTTGCCCGATAACTCGAGCAACCCTTTTTCTTAATTCCTAAAGATCAGTCCTTCGCCGTATTCATCGATGATGATAGGTTTGGTGCGATCCACCTCGTCTGACAGGATCTTCTTCGACAGGTCGTTGAGCACGAACTGCTGGATGGCACGCTTAACAGGACGTGCACCAAAGTCGGGATCGTAACCCTGCTCGGCCAGATAGTCGATGGCCTGTGGTGTACACTCTAAGGTGATGCCCTGAGGTGCCAGCATATCGGTAACCTTCTTGAGCTGTAACTTCACTACGTCGGCAATCTGATTCTTGGTGAGTGGCGTGAAGGTGATAATCTCATCAATACGGTTCAAGAATTCAGGACGCATAGTGGCTCTGAGTTGTTCATGGGTAGCGTTCGAGGTCATGATAATGATGGTGTTCTTAAAGTTGGCGGTACGTCCCTTGTTGTCCGTCAAACGTCCATCGTCCAGCACCTGCAACAGAATGTTGAACACATCTGGATGGGCCTTCTCAATCTCATCGAACAGCACTACCGAGTAAGGCTTGCGGCGCACTGCCTCAGTAAGCTGGCCACCCTCGTCGTAACCTACGTATCCTGGAGGCGCACCAATCAGTCGGCTCACGCTGTATTTCTCCTGGTATTCCGACATATCGATACGTGTCATCATCGTCTCGTCGTTAAACAGATAGTCTGCCAATGTCTTGGCGAGCTCTGTCTTACCTACACCTGTGGTGCCCAAGAAGATGAATGAAGCAATCGGTCGCTTAGGATCTTGCAAGCCTGCTCGACTGCGACGAACAGCGTCAGAGACGGCAGTGATAGCCTCGTCCTGACCAATCACGCGCTTGTGCAGTTCTGCTTCGAGGTGGAGCAGCTTTTCGCGCTCACTCTGCATCATCTTGGTGACAGGAATGCCCGTCCAGCGGGATACTACCTCTGCGATATCGTCGGCAGTAACTTCCTCACGCACCAGCGAGTTTCCGTCTTGGGCTGAGGCCAACTGGTTCTGGATGGCCTTGATATCATCCTCCAGGACTTTCAGTTTTGAGTAGCGGATCTCGGCCACCTTGCCATAGTCGCCCTCGCGCTCTGCACGTTCTGCCTCGAGTTTCAGACTCTCCATCTCCTGCTTATCTTGCTGGATCTTGTTGATGAGCTGGCGTTCGCCCTCCCATTTGGCACGGAACTGGGTTTCCTGTTCTTTCAGCTCGGCAATGTCCTTATCCAATTGGGCAATCTTTGGTTCATCACCCTCGCGTTTGATGGCTTCGCGCTCAATCTCTAACTGAGCCAGGCGACGGGTGATTTCATCAAGTTCCTCTGGCACAGAGTCACGCTCCATACGCAGTTTGGCTGCTGCCTCGTCCATCAGGTCGATGGCCTTGTCAGGCAGAAAACGCTCAGAGATATAGCGCTCTGAGAGCTGGACGGCTGCGATACAGGCATCATCCTGGATACGTACCTTGTGGTGGTTCTCGTAGCGTTCCTTCAAGCCTCGCAGGATAGAAATGGCACTGAGCTCATCCGGCTCATCGACCATCACCGTCTGGAATCGGCGTTCGAGAGCCTTATCCTTCTCGAAATACTTCTGATATTCGTTGAGCGTTGTAGCACCAATAGCACGGAGTTCACCACGTGCCAAGGCTGGTTTCAGGATGTTGGCGGCATCCATCGCGCCCTCACCACCACCGGCTCCTACCAAGGTGTGGATCTCATCGATGAAGAGGATGATGCGTCCTTCGGCCTTTGTCACCTCATTGATGACGCTCTTCAGACGTTCCTCAAACTCACCTTTATACTTCGCACCAGCCACGAGCGCACCCATGTCGAGCGAGTAGAGCTGCTTGTCCTTCAGGTTCTCAGGCACATCACCACGCACGATACGACCTGCCAGACCTTCTACGATGGCGGTCTTACCAGTACCTGGCTCACCAATCAAAATAGGGTTGTTCTTGGTACGGCGTGAGAGAATCTGCAAGAGACGACGGATTTCATCATCACGTCCGATCACAGGATCGAGTTTACCCTGACGGGCAAGATCCACGAGGTTCTTGGCGTATTTCTCCAAAGATTGGTAGTTTTCATCAGCCGACTGTGACTGTACTTTTTGTCCCTGGCGAAGGGCTTGGATGGCCTGCTGCATCTCCTTTTCCGTACAGCCTGCATCTTTCATGATGCGGCTGGCGGTAGAATTCACTGTGAGGAGTGCCTGTAACACAGGCTCACATGCCACGAACTCATCACCCCATTTCTGGGCTGTCTCTTGCGCGCGCACGAGTACATTATTACTATCATGAGAGAGATATGGCTGACCGCCCTGTACCTTCGGCAGATGCTGGATCTCTTGATCAACGAGCATCTCTATC